>JAJXUB010000112.1 GCA_021783215.1 Actinomycetes bacterium
GATCTTCGTCCAGGTGCCCCTCGGCATCGACCAGCCGTACTGGGTCGACGACGAGAACTTCGACCTCGAGTACCACGTCCGCGAGCTCGCCCTCCCGCGCCCCGGGTCAGACGCCCAGCTCGCCGCCCAGGTCGCCCGCATCCATGCCCGGCCGCTCGACCGGGCGCGGCCGCTGTGGGAGACGTACCTGATCAGGGGGCTCGCCCGGAAGCGCGTCGCGGTCTACACGAAGATCCACCATGCGGCCTTCGACGGCGTCGCCGGCGCCGACATCCTCACCGTGCTCGCCGACCTCGATCCCGCCGGTCGCAGCATCCCGCTGCCCGCCCGGTTCGTCCCCGAACCGGCCCCGAGCGGCCTGTCCGTCGCGGCGGCGACGCTGGCGCGGCTCGTCGCGCGTCCGCTCGGCGCGGCGCGGCTTGCCGCCGAGGCGGTTCGGGTCATGCCGGCGCTGGCCCCCGGCATACGTCCTGTCGTCGACGGGGTGGGCCGTCTGACGACGAGGGAGGGGCCCGCGGACGGCGGCCTGCTCGCCTCACGCAGCTTCAAGCCGCCGACGACGCCGCTCAACACCCGGATCAGCGCCCACCGGAAGTGCTCGTTCGTCACCCTGCCGCTCGACGACGTCCGGTTCGTCAAGCGGACGTTCGGAGTCTCCGTCAACGACGTCGTCATGGCCGTGTGCGCCGGTGCCGTCCGGCGCTGGCTGCTCAGACGCAACGCGCTGCCGTCCGTCCCGCTCGTCGCCATGGTCCCCGTCTCCCTGCGGGCCGACTCCCACGGGGGGCAGGGGAACAAGGTATCCGCGATGCTCGCCGTGTTGCCGACCAACGTCGCCGACCCGGTCGACCGGCTCGCGCAGGCCCACGAGGACACGCAGATCGCCAAGCAGCAGCACGCCTTCATCCCCCAGGGCCTCGTCGACGGCGCCACCGACTTCGCGCCTCCGGCGTTCACGCAGCGGGCCGCCCGCGTCATCTTCGGCACCCACATCCTCACGAGGCTGCCCGCCTTCAACCTCGTCATCTCCAACGTCCCGGGGCCCAACGTCCCCGTCTATCTCGCCGGCGCGAAGCTGCTCGCCCACTACCCGCTCTCCATCGTCTCCGACGGCATGGCCCTGAACATCACCCTCATCGGCTACCTCGGGGGCCTGCACTTCGGGCTCGTCGCCGCCCGCGAAGCCGTCCCGGACGTCGACGACCTCGGATCCTGGCTCGCCGAGGAGCTGGCCCTGCTCGTCAAGGCGGCCAAGTCCGTCGCGCCCGACTGAGCGTCGGTGGCGCCCTGAACGCACGGCTCAGGGGAGAATGACCGGGTGCCCCTCTACCGCGACGACGCCATCGTCCTGCGGACGCACAAGCTCGCCGAGGCCGACCGCATCGTGACGATGCTGACCCGGACCCGCGGCAAGGTGCGTGCCGTCGGGCGCGGCGTGCGCCGGACGAAGAGCCGCTTCGGCGCTCGTCTCGAGCCGGGGATGCGGGTCGACATCCAGTGCTACGAGGGTCGCAACCTCGACACGGTGACGCAGGCGGAGACGCTCGACACGTGGGGGGACGTCATCGCCCGCGACTACACGTCGTGGACGGCCGCCCACGCGGTCCTCGAGACGTGCGACCGGCTCACCGAGGAGCACGAGCCGTCCGTCCAGCAGTTCCACCTCCTCGCCGGTGCCTTGGCCTCCCTGGCCGAGGGAGCCCACGAACCCGGGCTCGTCCTCGACGCCTACCTCCTGCGCGCGCTCGCCGTCGCCGGGTGGGCGCCGAGCTTCGTCGACTGCGCCCGCTGCGGCGACCCCGGCCCGCACCGGGCGTTCAACATCGCCGCCGGCGGTTCCGTGTGTCGCGTATGCCGTCCGCCCGGCTCCGCGGCCCCCGCACCGGAGACCCTCGAGCTGCTCGCCGCGCTGCTGACCGGTGACTGGGCGGTCGCCGACGGCTCCGGCCTGCGGTACCGACGCGAGGGGAGCGGCCTCACCGCGGCGTTCCTCCAGTGGCACCTCGAGCGCCAGCTCCGCTCCCTGTCCTTCGTGGAGCGCGCATGACGGCATACGTGAAGCCCTTCGCACACCCGAGCGGTGCGACCCCACCGACCCTCCCGCCCGGCGCGGTGCCCAACCACATCGCCATCGTCATGGACGGCAACGGCCGGTGGGCCAACGCCCGCGGTCTGCCCCGCACCAAGGGCCACGAGGCCGGCGAGGGTGCGCTCCTCGACGTCGTCGCCGGCGCCGTCGACCTCGGCGTCCAGAACCTGTCGGCCTACGCGTTCTCGACGGAGAACTGGCGTCGAAGCCCGGCCGAGGTGCGCTTCCTCATGGGCTTCAACCGGGACGTCATCCACCGGCGCCGCGACCTCCTGAACAGCTGGGGGGTCCGGATGCGGTGGGTCGGGCGTCGCCCGCGTCTGTGGACCTCCGTCATCAAGGAGCTGGAGACCGCGCAGCGGATGACGCGGGACAACACCGGCCTGACCCTGTGGTTCTGCGTCAACTACGGCGGCCGGGCCGAGATCGCCGATGCCGTCCGGTCGATCGCCGAGGAGGTGCGGCGTGGGCGGCTGAAGCCGAACGGTATCGACGAGCAGACGATCGCGCGCCATCTCGGTGCTCCCGACATGCCCGATGTCGACCTGTTCATCCGCTCCTCAGGGGAGCAGCGGACGAGCAACTTCCTCCTCTGGCAGAGCGCGTATGCCGAGATGGTCTTCCAGGACACGCTGTGGCCCGACTACGACCGGCGCACGCTGTGGCAGGCCGTCGAGACGTATGCCGCCCGCGAGCGTCGCTACGGGGGAGCCGTCGACGCGCCGTCACCGGCCTGACGGCCCCGATGAGGGCACGCCCGGCTCGGGCGGTGGCGCCCCCGTCGGCCCCGTCGGCCTCACGGTGAGGACGTCCGCCGCCTCGGGGCGGTGCAGGTCACGGGCCGCGACGAGGCCGCGGGTGGCGAGCAGGAGCGCGATGAGGCCGAACCCGAGATGCGGTTCCAGCGGCAAGGTGATGCCGATGGCCCCACCGCAGACCCACGCGACCTGAAGCCACGTCTCGGCGAAGGAGAAGACGCGGGAGCGCCGCTCCTCGGGCACGTGCGTCTGGATCGTCGAGTCGAAGGCCAGCTTGCCGAGCTGTCCGAAGAGGCCCGCGACGAAGCCGAGGACGACGACGGTGACGATCGACCACAGGGCGGCCGCGAGCGTCGCGGCGACCGTGGCGGCGACGAGCAGGGCCGCGGAGATCCGCTGCGGGCGGACGTGCCCGAGGAGGTTGCCGACGAGGCTCCCCAGGCCGTTTCCCAGACCGGCGCCACCGGCGACGAGGCCGAGGGTGACCGTCGGGTTCCATCCGGGCACCGGATGGGCCCGGAAGAGGAACGCCGCGAAGAACGTGAGAAAGCCGGTGAGCAGCCGCGCGCCCGTCGTCGTCGTCAGGCCGTGGCGTACCGCGCGGGGAAGAGCGGCGAGCCCCCGCCGGATCCCGTCGCGCAGCGTGTCGCGCCCGAACGGCGCGCGTCTCGTCGCGCTGGCCGCGGGCCGGGGCTCGGGCATCGGGGCGTCGACCCATGCCGGTAGCCGCACGGACATGACCGTCGCGAGGACGAGGATGAGGAAGGCCCCGCGCAGGGACCACGGAGCCCCGATCCGGCCGAGGAGCCCCGCGGCGCCCCCACCGAGGGTGACGCCGAGGAGGGTGGCGACCGCGAGTCGCGCGTTCGCCTGCACGAGGCTGACGTTCGTCGGCAGAAGGCGCGGCAGCGCCGCGGCCTTCGTCACGGCGAACGCCTTGGAGGCGACGAGGCAGCCCAAGGCGCTCGGGAACAGCCACTCGGAGGACCCGGTGACGATGCCGGCGAGCTGCCATGCGAGGAACGCCCGGATCGCCAGGGTGACGCCGAGGGACCAGCGCCGGCCGTGGGGGTAGCGGTCGAGGAGAGGCCCGATGAGGGGGGCGAGGAGCGCGAACGGGGCCATGGTCAGGAGCAGGAAGAGCGCGACCCGGTTGCGCGCCTCGCCGCTCGGCAGCGCGAACACCGTGCCGGCGAGCCCGACCGTGACGGCGGCGTCCCCGGCGGAGGCGACGACGAGGAGCTCGGTGAGCCGGGCGAGCCCGGTCGCGTCCGCGCCCTGGGATGCGGCATACGAGCGGAAGCGCCGCGTCCCGGTGCGGGTGCCTGCCGAGAGGAGCCGTATGCCGTACCGTCCGGCCCGGGTGACCCCTCGTGTGCTCACCCGCACGCCGGTGGCGACCCCTCGACCGACGCGTCGTGCGACCCGGCGCCGTGGTTCGGGCGTCGGCGCGGGCGGGTCGGTCACGCGGACCATCCTGCCCCGTCGGGCGGACGGTGAGAGGGAGGGTGCTCTAGCGCCGCGCCGCGCCACACGGGCGGCACAGCCCGGTCACCTCGACGGTGTGGGACACGTCGACGAACCCGTGGTCGCCGGCGATCCGCGCCGCCCACCGTTCGATGGCCGGAGCGGTCACCTCGACGGTCCGGCCGCAGGCGCGGCAGACGAGGTGGTGGTGGTGGGCCGTCGAGCACGCCCGGTAGACGGCCTCGCCGTCGTCGGTGCGGCGGACGTCGATCTGCCTGTCCGCGGCCATGGCCTGGAGGTTGCGGTACACCGTGGCCAGACCGACGTGCTCTCCGGCGGCCGAGAGCCGGGCATGGATCTCCTGGGCCGAGAGGAAGTCCTCACACCGACCCAGGGCCGCCGTGAGCGCCGCCCGCTGCCGGGTGGGGCGACGGGCCGGGTCGCTCACTGGTCGCCCGCCGTCGCGTGCTCGTCGTAGTGGCTCCCGTGCGGCGCATGCAGGTGCCCGTCGTGGAGGTAGTCCACGTGTGCGCCGTGGAGCACGGCGGGATGGCCGCACCCGGGACCGTGCTCGTGGTCGTGGCCCTCGGCCCGGGAATGAGCCTCGAGCCGTCGCCGGTCGACGAGCCGGTGGACGCCGGAGACCACGACGAAGACGGCGATGGCGAGCAGGACGATCGTCCCTCCGGACGTCGTCCCCACGTAGAACGAGGTGACGACGCCACCGACGCTGGCGACCAGGCCCATGACCACCGCCCATCGGACCGCCGAGGCGAAGCTGTGCCCGAGGACCTGGGCCGTCGCGTTGGGGATGATCATGAGGGCGCTGATGAGGAGCAGGCCGACGACCCGCATGGACACGACGACGGTCACGGCGGTCAGGACGGCGAGCGTCACGTTGAGGGCGAGGACCGGCATGCCGCTGGCCCGGGCGTACTCCTCGTCGTTGGCGACGGCGAAGAACCGTGGGCGCAGGACGGAGGTGACGGCGAGGACGGCAGCGGTCAGCGCGGCGAAGCCCCAGAGGTCGGAGCTCGTCGTCGTGAGGATGGACCCGAAGAGGTAGCCGGTCAGGTTGGCCGGGGTCGCGCTGGAGGACTTGCCGATGAGGACGACGCCGAGGGCGATGCCCCCGTAGAACAGGACGGCGAGGGCGATGTCCCCGTTCGTGCGCCCCTTGACCCGGATGACCTCGATGGAGACGGCGGCGAGGACGGCGAGGGCCAGCGCCGTGGCGGTGGGGGCTGTCCCGGTGAGGACGCCGATGGCGACGCCGGAGAGCGCGACATGCCCCATGCCGTCGCCGATGAGGGACATGCGGCGCTGGACGAGGAAGACCCCGACGAGGGGTGCGCAGAGTCCGACGAGGAGCGCCGCGAGGAGGGCGTCCCGCATGAAGCCGTAGACGAGGATGTCAGGCACGACCGGGGTTCCTCCAGTGCGGGTCGAGGGGGACGTGGGCGGCGGCGCCCGTCCGGGAGGCTGCCTGGTGGTCGGTGTCCTCCGCATGGTGGTGCCCGTGCCCGTGGGTGTGCGCGGCCTCATGCCGCGCGTAGGCCGCCGGGGCACCGTCGAAGTCGACCCTGCCGTCCCGGAGGCAGACGACTCGGGTGGCGACCTCGGCCAGCGCCTCGAGCTCGTGGGTGACGATGACGAGGGTGACGCCGCGCTCGACGAGGCGGCCGAGGACGTCGGCGAACGCGGCCTGGTTCGCCGGGTCGATGCCGGCGGTCGGCTCGTCCATGACGATGGCGTCGGGCTCGCCGGCCAGTGCGCGGGCGATGAGGATGCGGCGCTGTTGACCACCGGAGAGCGTGTCGACCTCCGTATCGGCGCGGTCGAGCAGGCCCACGTCGCGCAGGGCGTCGTCGACGAGACGCCGGTCCTCGTGACCGGCAGGGC
>JAJXUB010000113.1 GCA_021783215.1 Actinomycetes bacterium
GGCCCCTCACCTGGATGCACCACGCCCCGAGCAACCCGGCGGCTCCCAGCGGCCACGCCGAAGCGGCGGCGCGGCTCGCCGTCGTGCTGTGCGAGCCGGCAACGAGCTGGGCGACGCCGAACACGTACTTCGCCAGTGGCGGGTGCTCGAAGTTGTCGGCGAAGGCGCCGAGGCTTCCACCCTGACCGGGAGCAAAGGTCAGCCCATGAACGTAGCGCCAGCCTGCCAGCGTGTAGATGGGCTCGTCCCACGTCAAGGACGGAACGCTGAGCCGGAAAAAGTTGAGGAAGAGTGCCCACGCGCCGATGACCGCAGCGGCTGCGCCAAAGACACGGTTGTCGGAGGGCCAGGAGGCCACGGCGTTGGACAGCGAACGCCGTTTCGGCCGCTCGGGGCGGCCCCGATACGGGTCGTCCCCACCTGCCGGGTCCTGCGCCCCAGCATCGTGGTGATCAGTCGTCATCGGTGGCGTCGCTCCTGCCGACGGGTATCGCGCGATAGCCGGTGCTCGGAACGTACTACACGTCGTTCCGGTCGAGCAGACCTCTCCAGGGCCAGCCGACGGATCCTTGCTACGGGTCCCAGCCGGGGGGCGGGGTTCGACGTCCGTGCGTCAGGGGCGCATGCAGACGAAGATCGCGGTCCCAGGGATGAAGCTGGCGCGGGTCGGCGACCAGCCGCCCCAGATGTCGGTGTTGCCCGCCCTCCACTCGGGTTCGACGATGTCCTCAAGGACCAGACCGGCCGCGACGAGCTCGCGGACCCGGTCACCGATCGTCCGGTGGTGTTCGACGTATGCCGCATCCCCGGACTCGTCGACCTCGACGTAGGGCGTGCGGTCGAAGTACGACATCGTCGCCGTCAGGCCCGCCGCCCCGGGGTCGTCCGGGAAGGCCCAGCGGATGGGATGAGAAGTCGAGAACACGAACCGGCCTCCGGGGCGAAGCACCCGCGCGGCCTCGGCCACGAGCCCCGCGGAGTCGGCGACGAACGGAACCGCACCGTAGGCGGCGTAGATGACGTCGAACGACCCGTCCTCGAAGGGCAGGGCGACGGCGTCGCACTGGGCGAGTGGGACGGGGTGCGGGCTCCCGCCGTTGAGGCGGAGGGCTGTCGCGAGCATGCCGCGGGAGAGGTCCGTCCCGACGACGCGGCCACCGTGGGCGCGGACCCAGCGGGCGCACTGGGCACCACCACAGCCGATCTCGAGCAGGTCGCGGCCGGCAACGCCGCCCAGCAGGCCGAGGTCGTCCTCGGTCCAGCCCTCGGGCCCCCAGACGAACTCGTCGTCGCCGAGGAAGCCGCCGTGCTCCGCATAGTAGGCCGGAGCGTCGGTGTCCCACCACGAACGGTTCGCGGCCCTCGTCTCCGAGCCGCCGGCGGGCCGACGCAGCGGCTGGGGGGTCACGCACCCATTGTCCGCCATGGCCCCGAGTGGACCGGGATGCAGGGCCGCCGGTAAGGTTGGCGGGCCCGGACGTGGGTGCGCTCGCGCGTGCCTGCGGTCAGGCAGACCACCCGTCCATCACGATTCACGTATCCACCATCGGAGCTCCTACTACATGACTGCCAGCACGGTCGACAAGACCGCTCCTCAGGTTGCCGTCAACGACATCGGCACCGAGGAAGACATCCTCGCCGCGATCGACGCGACGATCAAGAACTTCAACGACGGGGACATCGTCTCCGGCACCGTTGTCAAGGTCGACCGGGACGAGGTTCTCCTCGACATCGGGTACAAGACCGAAGGGGTCATCCCCTCCCGCGAGCTCTCCATCAAGCACGACGTCGACCCGGCCCAGGTCGTCAGCGTCGGCGACGATGTCGAGGCACTTGTCCTGCAGAAGGAGGACAAGGAAGGCCGCCTCATCCTGTCCAAGAAGCGCGCCCAGTACGAGCGCGCCTGGGGGACGATCGAGAAGATCAAGGAGGAGGACGGCGTCGTCACCGGCACCGTCATCGAGGTCGTCAAGGGTGGCCTCATCCTCGACATCGGCCTCCGTGGCTTCCTGCCCGCCTCCCTCGTCGAGATGCGGCGTGTCCGCGACCTCCAGCCGTACGTCGGCAAGGAGATCGAGGCCAAGATCATCGAGCTCGACAAGAACCGGAACAACGTCGTCCTGTCCCGCCGCGCCTGGCTCGAGCAGACCCAGTCCGAGGTGCGCACGTCCTTCCTCCGCGAGCTGCAGAAGGGCCAGATCCGCTCGGGGGTCGTCAGCAGCATCGTCAACTTCGGTGCGTTCGTCGACCTCGGCGGCGTCGACGGTCTCGTCCACGTCTCCGAGCTGTCCTGGAAGCACATCGACCACCCGTCCGAGGTCGTCGAGGTCGGCGACCAGGTCACCGTCGAGGTCCTCGACGTCGACATGGACCGGGAGCGGGTCTCATTGTCGCTCAAGGCGACCCAGGAAGACCCGTGGCAGCACTTCGCCCGGACGCACGCGATCGGCCAGGTCGTCCCCGGCAAGGTCACCAAGCTCGTCCCGTTCGGCGCATTCGTCCGCGTCGGCGACGGCATCGAGGGCCTCGTGCACATCTCCGAGCTCGCCGAGCGGCACATCGAGCTGCCGGAGCAGGTCGTCCAGGTCGGCCAGGACATCTTCGTCAAGGTCATCGACATCGACCTCGAGCGTCGCCGGATCAGCCTGTCCCTGAAGCAGGCCAACGAGGCCGGCTCGCAGGTCGGCGAGTTCGACCCGACGCTCTACGGCATGGCCGCGGAGTACGACGAGAACGGCAACTACAAGTACCCCGAGGGCTTCGACCCGGAGACCCAAGAGTGGCTGCCCGGCTTCGAGTCGCAGCGCGAGAGGTGGGAGAAGCAGTACGCCGAGGCGCACGCGCGGTGGGAGGCCCACAAGGCGCAGGTCGAGGCGGCTTCGCAGGCCGAGGCCGACGCCTCCTCGTCCGGCGACACCCCGTCGTCGTACTCCTCCGGTGGCGCCGCCGACGACACGCCGGCGGAGGGCACCCTCGCCTCCGACGAGGCGCTCGCCGCGCTTCGGGAGAAGCTCACCGGCAACTGAGCGGAGACGGCGTACGGAGCCCGTATGCCTCGACGCGCCGACGCCGGGAAGGCCCGGTCACCCGCCTGGGTGGCCGGGCCTTCCCGGCGTTTGGTGGCGTCGTGAGGACATGGCACGCCCCTGCTCACCTGGCGCCGGGACGGTGGCCCGCAGCTCTCGCCCGTGACCGGCGGGGTGGACGACGGAGGGGGGTGTCCGTCCTCGTCCTCTCCGACGACCTCGGCGGTTCCTGGGTGCAGGTCGACGGGACGTGCGAGGTGCTCACGCTCCCCGACGCGCTGGACCCCGTCGACGAGGCGGACGTCGCGATCGCCGCCTCAAGCGCGGCGGACGTGACGGTGAGCGGGACGGCCGGTGCACTCGATGCGTGGCTGTGGCACCGCGCGGGTCGGGACGGCATCGCCGTCGAGGGCGACGAGGCCGTGTGGGCCACCGTCCAACCGATCCTCGACCAACCCGCCGACTAGCCGCGAGCGAGCCGGCCGAAGGTCCGCTTCTGGCACCTATAGAGCTTCGGGAGCTCATCGGCGAGGCGGGCATAGATGCGCCTCGCGTCTGGGTTCGGCTCGAAGGTTCGATCGACCGGAACGAGCCTGGGCACGTCGGCCCACGCGAGCGCGCCGATCCCGACACCGGCGGCGAGGGCGACGCCGCGAAGCTGGCCCGTCATCGGGTCGGCGACCCGCTCGATGCGCCGGTCCATGGCGTCGGCATGGATCTGGCACCACAGGTCGGAGCGGGCGCCCCCGCCGAGGATCCGGATGGAGTCAAAGCGCGACCCGGCCAGCTTCTCGACCGGGTCGAGGAGCCACCGGGCCTGGTAGGCGACGCCCTCGAGGACGGACCGGACGAGGTCGGCGCGGGTCGTCGCGAGTGAGGCGTTGTGCCAGCCGCCACGAGCCAGCCGGTCGTCGACCGGCGACCTGAGCCCGGCCAGCCACGGGGTGAACACGACGTTCCCGCTGCCGGTCGCCGCCGTCGCCGCCTCGGCCGTCAGGTCCTCGAACTCGGCGGCCCAGCCCTGGTCGCGCAGCCACGCGAGACACGCCCCGGCGGCCTCATGGTTGTCGGCGACGAGGAAGCCGTCGTCGCCGAGGGCCGGGATCGTCGCGATGGAGTGGATCGCGTCCGTGTGCTTGGACGGCACCCGGCACGAGATCCACGACGTCGTCGAGATGGCCATGTGGGCGGCGCCCTCGGCGACGGCCCCGGAGCCGACGTGGGCGGCATGGACATCCGGCATCCCGGCGACGACGACGGCGCCGGGGGGGATCCCCAGGCTCTCCGAGACGGTGCGGTCGACGGGGCCGACGACGGACCCGGAACGGACAAGCGGGGGCAGCCGCGCCGCGTCGAGCCCCGCGAGGCGGACGAGACGGCGGTCGTATGCCAGGGGCCGGGGACCCCGGACGTCGACGAGCCAGGCCGCCGACATGGACGCCGGGGTCGCCGTTGCGCGGCCGGTCAAACGCGTCGTCAGGTAGTCGACCGGCTCGAGGAACCAGCGGGTCCGCGCGGCGACGTCCGGCTCGTCCCGGAGGAACCCGAGCATGTGGCTCACCGGGTCCCCGCCGAAGGTCGACGGGACACCGGCGGTGCGGCGCACCCACGTCGCCAGGCGGGTGGGGTGGTAGCCGAGGGCCGGGCCGCCGACGATGTCGCGCGAGTGGGCGGCGGCGCTCGTGTCGAGCCACAGGCGCGCGTGGGCGACCGGCCTGCCGTTCGCGTCGACCGGGACGGTGCTGCCCCATTGACCGGTCACGCCGACGGCGACGACGCTCGCGGGGTCGACGATGCCGGTGGCGAGGCCCTCCCGGACGAGCAGGACGACCGAACGCCACCAGTCCTCGGCGTCCTGGAGGGCGCGGTCGTGGCACGGCCGCAGGGTCGGCGCCGGGCGGAACCCGTCCCAGTGGACCGTGCCGTCGAGCCCGACGAGCCCGACCTTGGGCCCTCCGGTCCCGAGGTCGACGGCGACGACGGTGGCGGCGGCGTTGTCGCCGGTCACGGCTGCGCCGGCACGGCCTGTTGGGCGTCGAGCATCCGGGTCATGACGTCCTCGATGAGCTCGGTCGCATCCACGGTCAGACCACCGGGAACCCCGCCGTAGATGGCCGCCGACATCGGCGCCTCGTTGCCCTGCTGCTTCGCGTAGGCCACGGCGTCGCCGAGGTCGGCCTCGAACCGGTCGACGACCCCCGGCTGCGTCTGAGGCCGGGTGACGGCGAGGTGGAGCGCGTTCGGGTACTGCAGTCCGTTGAACCGCCACCCCTTCTCCTTCATGGCGTCGGCGACGTGGTAGATGTCGAACTCGTCGGAGGTGAAGGCGAAGAGGAACGTCGGCTTCCCGAGCAGACGAAGCTCCGGGTGCGAGCGGACGACGTCCTGCATGGCATACGACGTCTCGAAGATCTCGTGTGCGTGGGTGCGGTAGCCGTCCCGGCCCATGACGACGAGGGAGGCCCACGTCGCCGCGAGGAGCCCGTCGCTGCGGGAACCCTCGAGGCCGGGGGAGTAGTACTTGCCGCCCGTCCACCCCGGCACGGTGAAGTATGCGGCGTTGCGCACGGCGCGGTCCCGGAACAGGAGCGTCGAGGTCCCCTTGAGGCCGTAGCCGTACTTGTGCGTGTCGGCGGAGATCGACGTGACGCCCGGCACGCGGAAGTCGAACGCGGGGATGTCGTAGCCGAGCTCCTCGCCGAAGGGGAGCAGGAAGCCGCCGAGACAGCCGTCGACGTGCAGGCCGACGCCCCTGTCCAGGGCGACCTCGCCGAGCTGGGCGATCGGGTCGATCGTCCCGTAGGGGTAGTTGCCGGCGGAGCCGACGATGGCGACCGTCGTCTCGTCGACGGCGTCGGCCACGGCGTCCGGGTCGACGAGCGTCGTCACCGGGTCGACGGGAACCGTCCGCAGCTCGAGGCCGAAGAGGTGGGCTGCCTTGACGAAGGCCGGGTGTGCCGTCTCCGGCTTGACGAGGGATGGATGCTCGATGCCGCGCACCGCCCGTCCGTGGTCCCGGTATGCCAGGACGGCCTGGAGGATGCTGCCCGTCCCCCCGCTCGTCACCATGCCGACGGGGTCACCGTCGGTGGCCGCGCCGGCGTGCAGAAGGTCGAGGGCCATGGCGATGATCTCGCCCTGATCGG
>JAJXUB010000114.1 GCA_021783215.1 Actinomycetes bacterium
GGCGCGCACCGGGCATCGTGACGATCGCCGAGGAGTCGACGTCGTGGCCCGGGGTCACCCGTCCCACGTCAGGGGGCGGCCTCGGCTTCGGCCTGAAGTGGAGCATGGGCTGGATGAACGACTCCCTGCGCTACCTCCACGAGGAGCCCGTCCACCGGCAGTACCACCACAACCTCATGACCTTCTCGCTCATGTACGCCTTCAGCGAGAACTACGTCCTCCCTGTCAGCCACGATGAGGTCGTCCACGGGAAGGGCTCGCTCCTGCGCAAGGCGCCGGGCAGCCACGAGGACCAGCTCGCCACCGTGCGCGCCTACCTCGCCTACATGTGGAGCCATCCCGGCAAGCAGCTGCTCTTCATGGGCTGCGAGTTCGCCCAGGGCTCCGAATGGGCCGACGGCCGCTCCCTCGACTGGTGGCTCCTCGACCACGCCGCGCACTACCGCGTCCACAACCTCGTCAAGGAGCTCAACCGGCTCTACCGGGCCCACGACGCCCTGTGGGCGCTCGACTCCTCGCCGGCCGGGTTCCAGTGGCTCGACGCGGACGACGCGGCCGGCAACACGTTCTCCTACCTGCGTTTCGGGGACCCGACGCGCGGCGCGGGCTCGGTTGTCGCCGCGGTCGTCAACTTCAGCGGGATGGCGCGGGACCCGATCCGGGTCGGGGTTCCTCGTCCCGGTCGCTGGCGCGTCGTCCTGGACACCAGTGGTTTCGACGCGGTCGGCTCGGCGAGCCAGGCCGACGTCGTCCTGACGGCGCAGGACCAGCCCTGGCAGGGCCAGCCGTACTCCGTCACGGTCCGCGTCGACCGCCTCAGCGCGGTCTTCCTCGCTCCCCAGGAGTGACGGCGGACGTCCGTATGCCGCCCCCCGGGAGACCGGTGGGACGGCATACGGACGGGGCGGGTCAGACGAAGAGGAGCTGCGCGCCGTCGGTCTTCTCGATGAAGTCGCTGGCGCTGATGATGCCGTCGATCCCGTCGTAGAGGTCGGCCTCGGTCAGCTTGTTCATGTCCGCGGACATGCGGCAGGCCCACATGTAGGCGCCCGAGCCGTGGAGGATGTCGAGGAACTCCGGGACCTCTGGGACGTCGAGGTCGGCGATCTGCTTGCGCATCATCTTCGTCGCGGCCGCCGTCGCGCCGGGGATCGCCCCGAGCATGTGGTGGATGCCGCGGTCGCTGTGACCCGGCAGGTGCATGGCCGTGTTCCCGACGAAGGTGAACTTCAGCTTGTCCATCGTGTCCTTCGTGATGATGTCGAATCCCCAGAAGGTGAAGAACAGGTGCGTCTCGACACCTTCGCCAAGGGCGGCGTTGGCGAGGATGAGACCCGGGTAGACCATGTCGAGGTTGCCCTTGGAGCAGATGACGGCGAGCTTGCGACCCGCCGAGGCGTCGTCGTCGAAGCTCGGGACGAACGGTGTTTCAGTCATGTGGCACGTCCTTGTCGATTCGGGTCGGTGAGCAGATCCTGGCCGAGGTCACACGCAGCCCTTGGGCTTCGGCAGCCCGGCGACGTAGGCCATCTTCTTCGCCGGCTTGGCCGGGAACAGCACGAAGAGGTCCTTGACGGGCTTACCCGTCTGGGTGCTGACTCGTCGCAGCGTCGCCGTCTCGTGCTGAACGTCGTAGTCCTTGCGCAGGAAGCGGACGAGGTTCCAGTGCTCGTCGGTCATGTCGATGCCGATGAGCTTGGCGAGCTCTGCACCGAGGTCCTCGCTCCACTGCTCCGGCTTGGTGAGGAAGCCTTCTTCGTTGACCTCGACCTCGTGGCCGGCGATCGTCGTCATGGGCATCTGTCGTGCTGTCCTTTCACTTTTCGGCGGGGATCTTGCCCGCCATACGCATTTCGGGGGGGATCGGGATGTTGCGTCCCGGGAGAAGCATGTTCCAGTAGATCTGCCGGAACGCGAGCTTGCCGATGTGGTTGATCCGGCTCTCCTTGAGGAGGCTCATCGGACCGACCTTCGCCAGGGGGAACGTCCCGGTCAACGGCTCGGTGTCGTAGTTGAAGTCGAGCAGGAGCGCCTTGCCGTGGCCGGACTCGACGAAGCAGTTCGCGTGTCCGTCGAACGAGCGCGAGAGCGGGCGGGCCGCGATGGCGTCGAGGAAGTTCTCCTCGAACATCTCGACGCTGAAGTGGGCGACCGCGCCCGCCTTCGACGTCGGGATGTTGCTCGCGTCGCCCAGTGCCCAGATGTTGTCGTACTGAGTCGACCGGTTCGTGTGCTTGTCGACGAGGACGTAGTTGAGCTCGTCGCCGAGCCCCGACCGGGCCACGAAGTCGGCACCCATGTTGAGCGGCACGGTCACGAGCTGGTCGTAGGCGATCTCACGCTCGTCGTAGGAGCGGATGACCTTGGCCTCCTGGTCGACCGACTCGATCATGAAGTCGGTCTCGACGCTGATGCCCTTCTCCTTCAGGAGGTGGCCCAGCGCGCGGCTCGCGACGGGCTTGGTGAAGGCGCCGTCGAGCGGGGTGACGAAGACGAGCTCGGTCTTGTCCCGGAGGCCGTTCTTGCGCAGCCAGTCCTCCGCGAGGAAGGTGAACTCGAGTGGCGCGACGGGGCACTTGAAGGGCATCTCGGTGATGTGCATGACGAGCCGGCCGCCGGTGAACTTCTTCAGGGCGTCGCGAAGGGCGACGGCTCCCTCGTAGGTGTAGAACTCCCCGACGCTCTTGTGGAGCTCCGGTCCGTCCATGCCTGGCGTCTGGTCGGGGCGTGGGGACGTCCCCGTCGCGATGACGAGCTGGTCGTAAGGCAGCTCGCGGCCACCCTCGAGGTAGACGACGTTGGCGTCCGCGTCGACCCGGTCGATCTCGCCCGCGACGACGTCGAGGCCCTTGGCCAGCACGTCACGCGTGGGCCGGGTGACCTTGCTCGGGGGGAGCATGCCGAACGGGATGAACAGGTAGCCGGGCTGGTAGTAGTGGGTGTCGCTCTTGTCGACAACCGTGATGGACCAGCCGTCGGGAAGGGACTTGAGAAGCCGGTTCGCGACCATGGTCCCGGCCGTTCCGGCACCGAGGACGACGAGCCGCTTCGTGACATTTGCCATGGCATCGATGATACCCGTGCGGGTATGCGCCCCCGTCCACGCGAGACGTGACCTGCGAGACATTACCTCGGCGTCCGGGTGCGGTGGAAGGATGGCGGAATGACCGACCCGCGCGCCGGAAGGCCCGCTGCACCAGAGGACCTCGTCGACGTCGCACACCTCGTGACGGCCTACTACACCGGCGCGCCCGACCCCGAGAACGTCGACGAGCAGGTCGCGTTCGGAACCTCCGGCCACCGCGGTTCGAGCCTGAGGACCTCCTTCAACGAGACGCACATCCTCGCGACGACGCAGGCCATCGTCGACTACCGGCGCCGGCGCGGCTTCGACGGCCCCCTCTTCGTCGGCCGGGACACCCACGGGCTCTCCGAGCCGGCATGGGCCACCGCGCTGGAGGTCCTCGTCGCCAACGACGTCACGGTGCTCGTCGACGCCGCGGACCGGTACACGCCGACGCCGGCCGTCTCCCACGCCATCCTCCGCGCCAACCACGGCAAGGTCGGCGCCGTCGACGACCTGCGTCCCGGCATCGGCCTCGCCGACGGGATCGTCGTCACGCCGTCGCACAACCCGCCGAGCGACGGCGGCTTCAAGTACAACCCGCCTCACGGCGGCCCCGCCGACAGCGACGCGACATCCGTCATCGCCGCCGCGGCGAACGCCTACATCCGCGCCGGCCTCGACGGCGTCAAACGCGTGCCGTATGCCCGTGCCCGGGCCGCGTGCGGGGCATACGACTTCCTCGGGACCTACGTCGACGACCTGCCGAACGTCGTGGATATCGACAGGGTCCGCGACGCGGGTGTCCGGATCGGCGCCGATCCCCTCGGTGGCGCCTCCGTGGACTACTGGGGCGCGATCGCCGAGCGGCACCACCTCGACCTCACGGTCGTCAACCCGCTCGTCGACCCCACCTGGCGGTTCATGACGCTGGACTGGGACGGCAAGATCCGCATGGACTGCAGCTCCCCGAACGCCATGGCGAGCCTCATCGCCAACAAGGACCGCTACCAGGTCGCGACCGGCAACGACGCCGACTCCGACCGGCACGGGATCGTCACGCCCGACGGCGGCCTGATGAACCCGAACCACTACCTGTCGGTGGCCATCGGGTACCTCTTCGGCGGGGCACGTCCCGACTGGCGCGCGGACGGCTTCGTCGGCAAGACCGTCGTGTCGAGCTCGATGATCGACCGCGTGGCGGCCGACCTCGGCCGCCACCTTGTCGAGGTTCCCGTCGGGTTCAAGTGGTTCGTCCCGGGGCTGCTCGACGGATCGGGCCCGTTCGGCGGCGAGGAGTCCGCCGGCGCGTCGTTCCTCCGGCGGAACGGCACGGTGTGGACGACAGACAAGGACGGGATCCTCCTCGCCCTTCTCGCGTCCGAGGTCATCGCCGCGACGGGCCAGACACCGAGCGAGCTCTACGCCGCCCTGACGGTGCGTCACGGCACCCCGGCATACGCCAGGGTCGACGCGCCGGCGACCCGCGAGCAGAAGGCGCGACTCGGGGCCCTCTCCCCCGACGACGTGACGGCGGGTTCCCTCGCCGGCGAGCGAATCACCGCCAAGCTGACCGAAGCCCCCGGCAACGGCGCGAAGATCGGCGGCCTGAAGGTCGTCACGGAGTCCGCGTGGTTCGCCGCGCGCCCGTCGGGCACCGAGGACGTCTACAAGATCTACGCCGAGTCCTTCCGTGGACCCGGGCACCTCGCGCAGGTGCAGGCGGAGGCGAGGGAGCTGGTCGCCGCCACCATCGGCTGACGCCGGACGAGGTCAGAACAGGGCGGTCATGAGGGCGGTGCGGGCCTTCTTGACCCGCTCGTCGTGACTGCCCACGACCGCAAGCAGCTCGACGAGATGGGCCTTCGCGCGCTCGCGGTCCTCGCCGGTCGTCGTCCGGACCAGGTCGAGGAGCCGGCCGAACGCGTCGTCGACGTGGCCGCCGAGGAGGTCGATGTCCGCGACGACGGTCGCGGCAGCGACGTCGTCCGGACGGGCGGCCGCTTCGGCGCGGGCGGCTTGGGGGTCGATGCCGGCGGTCCGGCGGAGGAGTCCGACCTGGGCGAGGCCGAGTCGGGCCTCCTCGTCCTTGGGGTTGTCCGCGAGGGCGCGCTCGTAGGCCGTCGTCGCCGCGTCGTAGTCCCCGGCCTCGACGGCCTCGAAGGCCTCGTCGAGGAACGGGCTCGTCGGCGTCTCCCCGGGGCTCTCGGCGAGCGTGATCCGTCCGGTGACGCCGATCTGGACGGCGACCTTGAGGACCTCCTCGATGACCGCCCGGAGCTGCGCCTCGGCAGGCACGCCCTGGAAGAGCGGCATCGGCTGGCCCTGAAGAAGGCCGAAGGCGGTCGGCACGGCCTGGACCTGTAGCGCGGCGGCGACCTGGGGGTCGGCGTCGACGTCGGCCGAGAGCACCTGGACCCGGCCGTCGAACGTCCGGGCGACGCGGGCGACCGCGGTGACCGCCTCGGCCGTTTTCGGGTTCGCGCCGGAGTGGAGGACGAGGATCGCGGGCACGCGCAGGGACGCGTTGACCGCGTCGCCGAAACCGGCCGTGTCGACGACCTTGAGGACGCCACCGAACGTCGGGTCCGTGTCGTCGGCGCGGGCCGGCGCACCCGACCCGGTCCCCCCGCCGCCCGGAGGCAGCGACAGGGCGGACAGGTCGACGGCGCCGTGCACTCCCGCGGCGTGGGGTGGTTGGGTCATGTGCTCATCCTCTCAGGCGCCCGCGGCCCGGAGAACCTGCTCGTCGAAGCCGACGAGCGTGGCCGCCGCCGCGGCAGGGACCGACAGGCAGACGGGTTCGAGCGTCGTCACCGTGACGAAGCGGGAGACCTTGGCCTTGCCGATGAGCTTCGCGACGTCCGCCGGGACGTTCAGCGCGGTCGCCGACGGTTTCAGCGTGATGGTGTCGGTCCTGGTGAGGAGCCCGAAGACGAGTGTCCCCCCGGACGGGGTAGCGAAGGCGGTCGGCGGACCGGCGGGCGTCTGCCTGCTCGTCAGGGTCGCGAGCGAGCCGAGACCTTGTTGCTGTCGGGCCGCGTTGGCACGAAGCGCACTGGAGGCCGGGTCCGTCGTCGCGACGAGGTCGGACGACGT
>JAJXUB010000022.1 GCA_021783215.1 Actinomycetes bacterium
CGGCCGACGTCGGACGCCGCACGCCGCGACGATCGCCTTCGGCGGCTGGTTCGCCCTCACCGGCCTCGTCTTCAGCCTCATGGGGGGGGCGATGCACCCGTACTACACCGTGCTCATGGCTCCCGCAACCGCCGCGCTCGTGGGCCTCGGCGTGCCGCTGGGTTGCCGGCAGGCTCGGCGGGCCGTCCGGTGGCTGCCGACCGCCGCCGTCGTCGCGAGCGGGGGCTACGCGTCCGCCGTGCTCTCCACGCAGCCGACCCTGACGACCTGGCGGGTGCCGGTGCTCACCACGACCATCGCCGCCGGCCTGCTCCTCCTCACGCGGGAGCGACGCCGCCGCGTCGCCGGCGTGACCCTCGCCGTCGCCGCCCTGGTACTCGGACCGGCGGCGTTCGCCCTCGCGACGAGCTCCCACCCGCTCACCGGCGCCAACCCCATGGCCGGCCCGTCCTCCGGGACGGGCGCGCGGCCGGCATACGCCGCCTCGTTCGTCGCCTACCTCGAGAACGGGAGCGGCTCACGCCCATGGGTCGCCGCCGTCATCACCTCGACGCCCGCCAGCGTGCTGCAGCTTCAGTCACGCCGGTCCGTGCTCCCGCTCGGCGGGTTCACCGGCCACTCCGGCTTCCCCGACGTGGCAGCCGTCCGGACATGGGTCGAGCGGGACGAGCTGCGCTACCTCGTCCTCAGCGGTCCATATGCCCACCTGTCCGCGCCGCCGTCGCTGCGCCACACGGCGACCCAGGCAGTGGTCGACTGGGCGCGCGCGCACTCGTGCGCCGTCCGCGCGCCGGGGACCGGGTACACCGTTCTGGACCTGTCCATGGCGCCTCCCTGCCCCGTCACCCGGTGAGCGAGGTCACCCGGTGACGCAGCCAACACGCGGTGGACCGGCGCATGGGCCACCATTAGGTTCGGCGAACTGCCCCAACGACTCACGTGGAGGACGACCCATGCCCATGGACCAGGTCCGCGAGGCCATCCTGTCCGGCGACCGTACCGAGGCGACCTACGCAGGGATCCCTCTCCCGGAGTCCTACCGGGCGGCGACCGTCCACAAGGACGAGGCCACCATGTTCGAGGGTGTCCCCTCCAAGGAGAAGGACCCGCGCAGGTCACTCCACATCGACGACGTCCCCGTTCCCGAGCTCGCGCCGAACGAGGCGCTCGTCGCCGTCATGGCGAGCGCGATCAACTACAACACCGTGTGGACCTCGATCTTCGAGCCGGTCTCGACGTTCGGCTTCCTCGAGCGCTACGGCCGGCTGTCCGTCTTCGCCAAGCGCCACGACCTGCCGTACCACGTCGTCGGCTCCGACCTCGCCGGCGTCATCCTGCGGACCGGTGCCGCGGTCAACCTGTGGAAGCCCGGCGAGGAGGTCGTCGCCCACTGCCTGTCCGTCGAG
Source organism: Actinomycetes bacterium (assembly GCA_021783215.1). Taxonomy (GTDB): domain Bacteria; phylum Actinomycetota; class Actinomycetes; order Actinomycetales; family Dermatophilaceae; genus JAJXUB01. The sequence goes on from JAJXUB010000022.1 coordinate 1,407, forward strand.
CTGGAGCACCACGACGGTCACGACGACACGATGATGGACCCCGAGCAGCGGATCTGGGGCTTCGAGACGAACTTCGGCGGCCTCGCCGAGCTCGCCATCGTCAAGGCCAACCAGCTCATGACCAAGCCGGCCCACCTGTCGTGGGAGGAGGCCGCCTCCCCCGGCCTCGTGAACAGCACGGCGTACCGCCAGCTCATCAGCAAGAACGGCGCCGCCATGAAGCTCGGCGACCGTGTCCTCATCTGGGGTGCCTCAGGCGGACTCGGCTCGTATGCCACCCAGATGGCCCTCGCCGGGGGTGGCGAGCCGATCTGCGTCGTCTCCTCGCCCGACAAGGCGGACATCTGCCGTGCCATGGGCGCCGAGATGGTCATCGACCGCCGCGCCGAGGACTACCACTTCTGGAACGACGAGGGGACCCAGCAGAACCCGAAGGAGTGGCAGCGGCTCGGCAAGAGGATCCGGGAGCTGACGGGGGGGCACGACGTCGACATCGTCTTCGAGCACCCGGGCCGGGAGACGTTCGGGGCGAGCGTCTACGTCGCCCGCAAGGGCGGCACCATCGCCACGTGCGCATCGACGAGCGGGTACATGCACGAGTACGACAACCGCTACCTGTGGATGAACCTCAAGCGGATCGTCTCGAGCCACTTCGCCAACTACCGCGAGGCGTGGCAGGCCAACTCGCTCATCGACCGGGGCCTCATCCACCCGACGCTGAGCAAGGTCTACTCGCTCGACGACGTCGGCCAGGCCGCCTTGGACGTCCACAACAACGCCCACCAGGGCAAGGTCGGCGTGCTGACCCTGGCCCCACGCGAGGGGCTCGGCGTCTCGAACCCGGACAAGCGCGCCCGGTTCGAGAGCCAGATCAACCGGTTCCGCGCCACCTGACGCCCGCCCCTCAGCGGACCGGGCCGTGGGGACGTCGGCGGTCCCGCGCCGACCAGCACTGCGTATGCCAGTGCCTCCGGTCGTCGATGCCGCCGACCCCGTCCGCGGGCCACACGACGACGTGGGGGATGCCGGCGGGCAGGTCCTGCTCGCAGCCGGGGCAGCGGTACGCCCGATCGGTGGCCGTGCCGGCGACGGCCCGGACGAGCCAGTCGCGCCCGGCATACGTCTGGCGCGCCGGCGCGCCAGACAGGGCACGGGAGCGCTCGAGCGGGACGTCGTCCCGGCGGCGGCGGTTCGCCCGGGGCATGGGGCTCAGCGTCTCGCCGGCTGGACGACGAGGAGACGGACCGACCGCAGCGGGTGATGCGCGGTGACCCGCACGGTCGGCGGTCTCACCCGAGGGCCTTGGCGATGCGCGCCCGGGAGGTCCTCGACGTTGCGGAGGGCGAGGACGGCCCGGTGCCGTGGCGGACGGCTCGACGCCGGGGCGGAGAGGACTGTATGGGCGGCGTCCTGGACGAGGTCGTCCGGCCCGGCCCCGGTGGCGGTCACCGCGCGGGCGAGACCGAGCAGCCTGGGCAACCGGGACGTCTGGTACTCCTCGGGCCCGTCACGTTCCTGCGCATGGGAACGAACCTAGCCTGCCGCGACGAGCCGGCCCGCGATGAGGTCGCACAAACCTCAAGGCCTCGCTCGTCGCCTTCGCGGCGTCGGGGTCCACGGAGGTGACCGACGCGATCCGCGTGCCGACCAGGCGGACGGCCGCGAGCGTCGTGACCGGGCTGCCCGCGGCCGGGGCGGGGAAGGTGGTCGCTGTCCCTCCCCGGCCATGGGCCGGGCGTGGCCCGCTCCCCCGGGCAGGCGACCTCCACCATCGGGTCGCGCCGCAGAGCAGGGCGACCCTCGGCCGTCAGCCGTAGGTGCGGAATCCCCGACCCGTCTTGCGCCCGAGGTAGCCGGCCGTCACGAGGTGCTCGAGCAGCGGGGCCGGCGCGAAGCCCGGCTCGCGGAACTCGACATAGAGCTCCCGTTCGATGGCAAGCGCGACGTCGAGCCCGATGACGTCGAGGAGCTCGAACGGGCCCATGGGGAGACCGCATCCGGTCTTCATCGCCGTGTCGATGTCGTCGGCCGTCGCGTAGTGCGCCTCGAGCATCCGGATGGCGTCGTTGAGGTAGGGGAACAGGAGTGCGTTGACGATGAACCCGCTTCGGTCGCTGCACTGGACGGGGACCTTCGAGAGCCGCCCGCAGAGCTCCACGGCGGTGGCGACGACGTCCCCACTCGTCGCGATGGTGCTGACGACCTCGACGAGCTTCATGACCTGGGCCGGGTTGAAGAAGTGCATCCCGACGACGTCCTGGGGACGCTCGGTCACGTTGGCGCACTCGATGACGGGCAGCGAGGAGGTCGTCGTCGCGAGGATGGCGCCCGGCTTGCAGATGCGGTCGAGGTCGCGGAAGAGATCCTGCTTGATGGCGAGGTCCTCGGCGATGGCCTCGACGACGAGGTCGACGTCCTTGAGGTCCTCGCGGGCGCTCGACCCGGTCAGACGCGCCGTCAGCGCATCGGCGTCCTCCTGGGACATCCGGCCGCGCTCGACCGCCCGGGCGTTCGACTTCTCGACGGCGCCTCGGACGGCGGCGACCTTCTCGTCCCCGCGGGCCACGTACACGACGTCGTAGCCGGCCTTGGCGAACACCTCGATGATGCCCGTCGCCATCGTCCCGGAACCGACGACGCCGACCTTGGCGACGGCGCGCAGGCTGACGCCGTCGGGCGTCCCGCCGTTGGGGGTCGCCGCGTCGGGGACGACCTCGGGACTGCCGGGAGCGGCATACGTGTAGAAGCCGCGTCCGCTCTTGCGTCCCTTGAGCCCGGCGCTGACCATCTGCTTGATGATCGGGCGGGGTGCGTGGAGGCGGTCCCGACCCTGCTTGTACATGGTGTCGAGGATCTCGTAGGCCGTGTCGAGCCCGATGAGGTCCATGAGGGCGAGCGGGCCCATCGGGTAGCCGCAGCCGAACTTCATGGCGGCGTCGAGGTCCTCGCGCGTCGCGTACCTGCCCTCGTACATCTGGACGGCGTGGTTGAGGTAGCCGAAGAGGAGCGCGTTGGCGATGAACCCGGCCTTGTCGCCGACGACGACGGGCCTCTTCCCGAGCCGCTCGGCGAGCGCCTTGACGTCCGCGAAGACGTCGTCGGCGGTGATGACGGTCTTGACGACCTCGACGAACTGGAGAACGGGTGCGGGGTTGAAGAAGTGCATGCCGACGACGCGGTTCGGGCGGCTCGTCGCGACGGCGATCTCCGTGACGGACAACGACGACGTGTTCGTCGCGAGGATGGCCTCCTCGCCGACGCTCGCGTCGAGCTTGGCGAAGATCTCCCGCTTGAGCTCGATCTTCTCGGGCACGGCCTCGATGACGAGCTGGCATTGGGCCAGCTCCGCGTAGTCAGTGGCGTACGTGACCCGTCCGTGGAGGACGTCCGCGTCCTGCTGGGTCATCTTCTCCCGGGCGACGGCCCGACCGGTCGACTTCTCCAGCCGGCCACGACCACGGGCCAGCGCGTCGTCGTCCACCTCGAGGGCGACGACCTCGATCCCGTTGCGAGCGAAGACCTCGACGATGCCGGCACCCATGGTGCCGAGCCCGATCACACCGACCTTGGTGAACTGACGCGTCATAGGCCCGAGTCTGTCAGGCCTCGTATGCCGGGCGGGAGGCCGGTCCGCGTGACGGTCGACACCCCCGCGGGGATCACCCGACGTCGTCCGCGTGTCCGGACCGCCGGTCGGCGAGCCGGCGGAGCACCGGCAGGGCGGCGACGAGATGTCGGACGTCCTCGTCGGGCAGCTCGGCGAGGTCCGCGGCCAGCTGCGCCGCGCTCTCCACACGGACCCGCTCGAGCGTCGCCCGCCCTTCGGGCGACAGGGTGAGGACGGCCGCGCGATGGTCCGCCGGGTCCGGATGGCGTTCGACCCATCCCGCGTCCCGCAGGACGTCCGCCAGCCGCGTCACCGTCGGCGCGGTCACCCCCATGCGCGCGGCCAGGTCACCGGAGCGGAGGCCGTCGGGGTGCGCCTCGAGGAGACCGAGGGCGGTGAACCGGGTCGGGGTGACACCGGTGCGGGTCGCCGGCGCCCGAAGGGCGTAGGCGAGGCGAGCGACCTGCGTGCGGAGCTCACCGGCGAGGGGCCCGAAGGCCCGGTCCACGCTCGCCTTCGGCGCCGAGACGCTCATCGGGACAACGTCTCGATCGCCTCGGTCGTCGAGGCCGCCTCCACCGGGTCGTCGAGGTGGTGGTGATGGCGGTGCCCCTGCTGGTGCCCGAACGGCTCCGCCGGGTCATCGGGGTGGACGTACTTGCCGCCACGCATCCACGACGCGCCCGCGGCGACGAGGCAGCATACGGCTGCGAAGCCGAAGGCCACGGTGAGGCCGTCGTGGAAGGGCGCGGAGACCAGGGTCGGGAAGAACGACCGGCCGGTGAGGTAGGCGGCGTCGGCAGCCGGGAGGTGGTGCAGAAGGGTCGGGCCGAGGAGCGACGCGATCGGGTTGAACCCGAGCAGCGAGGCGAAGATGACGGCGACGGGGGGCATCGCGGCCAGCTCCCGAGCGGCCGAGCCGGGCACACCGTGGGCGGTGAGCCCGGCGGCCATGGAGTGCGGCAGGGAGCCGGCGAGGCCGGCGATCATGAGGGTGAAGAAGATCCCGATGGACAGGACCATCGACGTGTTCTGGAAGGTCGTCGTCATCCCTGCACCGACCCCGCGGCGATGGGCAGGCAGCGCGTTCATGATGCCGGCGCGGTTCGGCGAGGCGAACAGGCCCATGCCGAAGCCGTTGACGAAGAGCGCACCGGCGAAGTTCCAGAAGCCGAAGTTCACGGGCAGGACCATGAGCCAGACGAAGCTGAGCGCGGCGATGACCATGCCTCCGGTGGCGAAGGGCCGGGCGCCGTGATGGTCGGAGAGCCACCCGGACAGCGGTCCGGCGACGAGGAAGCCGACCGTCATCGGCAGCATGAAGATGCCAGCCCACAGGGGCGTCGACTCGAACGAGTAGCCGTGGCGGGGCAGCCAGATGCCCTGAAGCCAGACGATGAGGATGAACATGAGGCCGCCACGGCCGAGGCCGGACAGGAGGCTCGCGATGTTCCCCGCCGTGAAGGCACGGATGCGGAAGAGACCGATGTTGAACATCGGGTGCTCGACCTTGGTCTCGACGACGGCGAAGACGGCCAGGAGGAGGGTGCCACCGACGAGCGCGGAGAGAATCCACGGCCTCGTCCACCCCATGGCGTGGGTGCCATAGGGCTGGATGCCGTACGTGATGGCGACGAGGATGGCGACGAGCCCGACACCGAAGGTGATGTTCCCCCACCAGTCGAGGCTGGCCGCGCGGCGTTCGCCGAGGTCGTGGAGGCGCAGGTAGCCCCACACGGTGCCGATGAGGCTGAACGGCACGGACACGAGGAAGACGAGCTTCCAGTGGATCGGGGCGAGGACGCCGCCGACGATGAGGCCGATGAACGAGCCGGCGATGCCGGCGATCATGTTGAGTCCCAGGGCGAGGCCACGCTGGGTGGACGGGAACGCGTCGGTGATGATGGCGATCGAGTTCGCCATGACGAGGGCGCCCCCGACCCCTTGGAGGACCCGCATGACGATGAGGAACCAGGCACCCGCCGGGCCCGTCATCCAGGTCAGCGACAGGACGATGGAGAAGACCGTGAAGATGGCGAAGCCGGCGTTGTACATCCGGATTCGGCCGAACACGTCGCCCATCCGTCCGAAGGTCACGACGAGCACGGCCGTGACGACCATGTAGCCCATCATGAGCCAGAGGAGCAGGCTGCTGTTGCCCGGCGCGAGCGGGTCGATGTGCAGCCCCCGGAAGATGTCCGGGAGGGCGATCATGAGGATCGAGGAGTTGACCGTGGCGATGAGGACGCCGAGGGTCGTGTTGCCAAGGACGGTCCACTTGTAGCGCGGGCCGGGCACCCTGGTGGCCGTCGGGGTAGCGGACGCGGTGTCGGTGGGCATTTGCTTAGAGCATACTAAATATTTCCTCCGGGGCGCCCGCCCCGCGTCCTCCCGGCGGGCTGCGGGCCGTTGGGCGCGTCGCCCGGTACCGTCGCCCGTTGTGGGACTCCTCGCCGCGCTCGCCGCCGCGCTCGCCTATGGCGCCGCGACGATCCTCCAGGCGACCGGCGTCGCTCGGCTCGCCGCGGCGGGCGGCGACGCCGCATGGCGCACCAGGGCGGCGGCCATGGCCCCGTATGCCGCCGGCCTGCTCCTCGACGCCGCCGGCTTCCTCGCGGGGGTCGTCGCCCTGCACCGGCTGCCCCTCTTCGTCGTCCAGTCGGCCATCGCCTCGAGTGTCGCCGTGACGGCCGTCCTGGCGGTCCTTCTCCTCCACGCCCACCTGCGCCGGGGGGACGCCGTCGCTGTGGCCGCCATGGTCGCCGGGCTCGTCCTCCTCGCCCTGAGCGCCGTCGAAGGACCCCCCAGGCACATCGGCTCCCGCGGGCACACGGGGATCCTGCTCGGCGTGCTCCCGGTCGCCGCCCTCCTCCTGGCCGGTCTCGCCCTGCGCCCGCGCCGCAGCGCGGCAACGGTGCTCGCCGCGACGGCAGGCCTCGGCTTCGCCGGTGTCGGCGTGGCAGCCCGGGTCCTGCTCCTCCCACAGCCGGCCTGGCGTCTCGCCTCGAGCCGGGACGCCTGGGCCATCGTCCTCTACGGAGCGGTTGCGCTCTTGGCATACGGCCTGGCCCTCGGGCACGGCTCGGTGACCAGGGTCGCCGCGGTGACCTTCGCCGTCGAGACGGTCATCCCAGCGGGGATCGGGCTCGCGCGGCTCGGTGACCGTGTCCGCCCCGGGTGGCTGCTCTCGTGCGTCGTCGGGTTCGCCCTCACCCTCGGCGCATGCCTTGCGCTCGCCGGCCACGCCGAGCCGGTGGCCGAGCCGCAGCCCCTAGAGTGACGCCGTGCGGGTGGTCATTGCGTCGTGCAGCGTCGACTACGAGGGGCGTCTGAGCGCGCATCTGCCCCTCGCGACCCGGCTGCTCATCGTCAAGGCGGATGGGTCCGTCCTCGTCCACAGCGACGGAGGGTCCTACAAGCCGCTCAACTGGATGTCGCCGCCGTGCACCATGGCCGAGGTCTCCCCCACCGATGACGAGGAGTCCGCCGGTGTGACGACGGTGTGGGTGGTCCGGCAGGCGAAGAGCGACGACCGCCTGCGCGTCCGCATCCACGACGTCCACCACGACTCGGCACACGAGCTCGGCGTCGACCCGGGGCTCGTCAAGGACGGCGTCGAGGCCCACCTCCAGGTGCTCCTCGCCGAGCACATCGAGACCCTCGGCGCCGGGTGGGTCCTCACCCGGCGCGAGTACATGACGCCGATCGGTCCGGTCGACATCCTCTGCCGCGACGCGGCGGGCGCGACCGTCGCCGTCGAGATCAAGCGCCGCGGTGAGATCGACGGCGTCGAGCAGCTGACCCGCTACCTCGACCTGATGAACCGCGACCCCGCGCTGCGTCCCGTCACCGGCGTCTTCGCGGCGCAGGTCATCAAGCCCCAGGCGCGGATGCTGGCTCAGGACCGCGGCATCCGCTGCGTCGTCCTCGACTATGACGCGCTCCGGGGCGCCGACATGAGCGAGCGCCGGCTCTTCTGACCTTGGTCGGGTCCCTCCTCGAGCCCGACCCCCGTCGTGTCAGGCCACGCGCGCGTCGGACGAGCCCGGCCAGCTGAGCAACCGCCAGCCGTCGTCCCCCGCCTCGACGACCGCCGGAACGGCGTTGGGCAGGTACCGCGCCGTCGCATAGCGGTCGCCGACGTTCTCGACGATCCTCGGGATGGCGAACGCCATGACACCTCCATGGCTGATGACGAGGACGGTCTCCCCCCGGTGCAGGTCGGCGATCCCCTGGAGCGCCTCCTGCATCCGGGTGAGGACGTCCCGGCCGCACTCGCCGCCGGGCACGCTGGCGTCGAGCTCCCTGGCGGCCCAGTCGTCGTAGATCGCCGCCCACCGGGAACTGCCGTAGGGCTGGCCGTCCAGCTCGGCGACCTGCAGCTCCTCCAGGCCGGCCTCCTGTCGTGGTTTCAGCCCGAGCTGCGCGGCGGCGACCTCGGCGGACTCGACGGCCCGCCCCGTCGTCGAGGAGTAGACGGCGGCGATGTTCCGGTCCGCGACCGAGGACGCGAGCGTGAGGATCTGCTGCCTTCCCGTGGAGGTCAGCCGGTCCACGGCGTCCGCCGGCCCGTGCGGACCGGCATACGTCGCGTCGCCGTGACGGGCGATGAGCAGGGTGGCCGGACACTGGAGCATGCGTCAGATCGTATGCCGCCCCGCCCCGCTCGCCCCCTCCCTCCGGTCGAGGCAATCCGAGACCGTAGGCCGGTCGCGATCTACCTCGAACCGGGGAAGGACATGTCCGGCGCGTCGGGCGGCTCCGCCTGCAGCGCGGGGAGGTCACGTGCGGCACGGATGATGTCGACGAACCGCGCCATGATCTCGTTGAGACCGAAGTCCTTCGGAGTGAAGACACCGGCGACGCCGAGCTCCTTGAGCCTCGCCCCGTCGGACTCGGGGATGATCCCGCCGACGACGACGGGGACGTCGTCAAGCCCGGCGGCCCTCATCCGGTCGATGACCTCGGGAACGAGCTCCATGTGGGAGCCGGAGAGGATCGACAGGCCGACGAGGTGGACGTCCTCGGCGACGGCGGCGTTGACGATCTGCTCCGGGGTGAGCCGGATGCCCTGGTAGACCACCTCGAAGCCCGCGTCCCGGGCGCGGACCGCGATCTGCTCGGCGCCGTTGGAGTGCCCGTCGAGGCCGGGCTTGCCGACGAGGACGCGCAGCCGGCCGCCGAGCTCCTCACCTGTTCGGGCGACGGCGTCGCGCACCGCGGCGAGCTCGGCATTACCCGCCGAGGCCACCCCGACGGAGCCGGAGACACCGGTCGGCGCGCGGAACTCACCGAAGACGTCACGCAGCGCCTGGGTCCACTCCCCCGTCGTCACCTCGGCCCGTGCGCACTCCAGCGTCGCCGTCATGAGGTTGGCGTCGGTCCCCGCGTCCGCCTTGAGCCGCGCGAGCGCGGCGGCGGCACGGTCACGGCGGGCCGGTTCGGCATCCCTGTCCGCGCGCCACCTCGTGACCGCCGCGGCGGCGGCCGCCTCGACCCCTGGGTCGACGGTCTGGATCGCCGTGTCGAGGTCCGCCGTCAGGGGGTTGGGCTCCGTCGTCGTGAACCGGTTGACGCCGACGACGATGTCCTCACCCCCCTCGATGCGCTGGCGCCGCAGTGCGTGCGAGGCGACGAGCGCAGACTTCATGTAGCCGCTCTCGACGGCGGGGACGGCGCCGCCCATCTCCTGGACCCGGTCGATCTCCGCCCTGGCCCCGGCGACGAGCTCGGCGACCTTCGCCTCGATGACGTCCGAGCCGGCAAAGATGTCCTCGTACTCCAGGAGGTCGGACTCGAAGGCGAGGACCTGCTGCATGCGCAGCGACCACTGCTGGTCCCAGGGACGCGGCAGCCCGAGCGCCTCGTTCCATGCCGGCAGCTGCACGGCCCGGGCCCGGGCGCCCTTGGACAGGGTGACGGCGAGCATCTCGAGGACGATCCGCTGGACGTTGTTCTCCGGCTGGGCCTCGGTCAGGCCAAGGCTGTTGACCTGGACGCCGTAGCGGAACCGGCGCTGCGTGGGGTCGGTCACCCCGTAACGGTCCCGGGTCAGCTCGTCCCAGAGCTGCACGAAGGCGCGCATCTTGCACATCTCCTCGACGAAGCGCACTCCGGCGTTGACGAAGAAGGAGATGCGGGCGACGACGTCGCCGAACCGCTCGGGCGGGACGACGTCGGAGTCGCGGACCGCGTCGAGGACGGCGATCGCCGTGCACATGGAGTAGGCGATCTCCTGGACCGGCGTCGCCCCGGCCTCCTGGAGGTGGTAGCTGCAGATGTTCGTCGGGTTCCACGTGGGGATCGCCTCGACGGTGTAGTTGACCATGTCGGTGATCAGGCGCAGCGACGGGCCGGGGGCGAAGATGTAGGTCCCCCGCGAGAGGTACTCCTTGATGATGTCGTTCTGCGTCGTCCCCTGGAGCGCGGCGACGTCGGCGCCCTGCTCCTCGGCGACGACCTGGTAGAGCGCGAGCAGCCACATGGCGGTCGCGTTGATCGTCATCGACGTGTTCATGTGGTCGAGCGGGATGTCGTGGAAGAGGGCCCGCATGTCGCCGATGTGGCTGACCGGGACGCCGACCTTGCCGACCTCACCCCGGGCGAGGACGTGGTCCGGGTCGTAGCCGGTCTGCGTCGGCAGGTCGAACGCGACGGACAGCCCGGTCTGCCCCTTGGCGAGGTTGCGCCGGTACAGCTCGTTGCTCGCGGCCGCGCTGCTGTGGCCGGCATACGTCCGCATGACCCACGGACGGTCGCGCTCGGGGCGTGCGGGATCGGCAGAGGCGGTGGGCTCGCTCATGGGACGGAACCTACCCGGCGCCGGGGCCGGGTGCGCGGCGGCGGTGAGGGCCGCCACACGCGACCGGGCTCACGCGCTGTGGGGGCCCCGCTCGAGCCGGATGCCGCGCAGGAGCCGGCGGGTGCGTTCGGACATCCCGGCGACGTGGATCCGCAGGCCGGCCCGCCGGGCCCGGCGCCAGACCTCCACGAGCAGGCCGAGGCCGGTCGCGTCGGCGATCTCCGCCTCGGACAGGTCGACGACGAGGAGGTCGGTGGCCCGGTCGACGGCCCGGCAGAGGTCGATCCGGATGTCCGCGGCGGTCCGCGTCCCGATGGCCCCGCTCAGCGTGACGAGGATCGTGTGGTCGTCGACGACGACGTCGACAACCGCCGGCAACTCCGTCCCGGCCCCCGCCATCGGTCCCTCCTGCCGCCGTGACCGTGGTGCTCATTAGACGCCACGGGACCTCAGGAGCGTCGAAGACACGCGAGGCGCCGGGGACGAGTCGGCCAGGAGTCGACAGGTCGCGGCGGCGTGGCAGGCTGTCGCCATGGTCAACCTCACGCGGATCTACACCCGGACCGGTGACGACGGGACGACGGCACTCGGAGACTTCAGCCGTACGAGCAAGACCGACCCACGGCTCGAGGCGTATGCCGACGCCAACGAGGCGAACGCGTGCGTCGGCGTCGCCGTCGCGGCCGGCAACCTGCGGGAGGACGTCGTCGCCGTCCTGACCCGGATCCAGAACGACCTCTTCGATGTCGGCGCCGACCTGTGCACCCCTCTTCGGGAGACCTACGAGTTCGAGCCCCTGCGGGTCAAGGAGGAGTGGGTCGACGAGCTCGAAGCCGACTGCGACCGGTTCCTGGCCGAGCTGTCGAAGCTCCGCTCGTTCATCCTCCCGGGCGGGACGCCCGGGTCGGCATACCTGCACGTCGCGACGACCGTCGTCCGCCGCGCCGAGCGGCGCGTGTGGGCGGCGCTCGCCGCGTACGGCGACCAGCCGGGGACGGCCAAGGGTGAGGGCGGCGTCAACCCGCTGACCGCGAAGTACCTCAACCGGCTGTCCGACCTCCTCTTCGTCCTCGCCCGCGTCGCCAACCTCGAGATCGGGGGCGACGTCCTCTGGCAGCCCGGCGGCGGCCGCGCGGAGCCGCCGCGCTAGGCGACGTTCGTGTTGTAGCCGGGAGGGCTGCTCTCCAGCCAGGCACGCACGGCCTTGCTCGCATCCTCGTGGAGGGCTAGCTCGCACGACGCCTCACCGGCGATCCGGACGGACACGCGCACGGGGTCGGACAGGCCGGGGATGTCCTCCTCGAGCCGCTTGGGCAAGCCGAGGTCGAGGTTCCACCGGGACCACGCGTACTTGGGACGCGACGATGGGCCGCCGATGGTGAACCACTCGAGGGTGCTGGCACCCATGCGCAGCTGGCCGAGGCGCCAGCGCGGGGAGGCCTGAGTCCGGACGGCAGCCAGGGTGACGAAGCCACCGCCGGCGATCCGGCGGCGGCGGATGTTGGCCCAGACAACGAGGACGATGAGGATGAGCAGCAGCGCGCCCAAGATCCATTCCGTCGTCGTCGTCAGGAAGGACATGGGCCCGATGCTCCGGCCTCAGCTGCCCGAACCCGCGGTGACGTCAACGTGCTCGGCGATGATCCGGACCGTGTCGTGGTCGACCGACATGAAGCCGCCGTCGATGGTCGCGGTCTGGGTGCCTTCCTCGCCCTTGATGGTGACCTCGCCGGCGACGAGGATCGTCAGGATGGGCTGGTGGCCAGGAAGAATGCCGAGATCTCCGTCGGACGAGCGCGCGGAGACCATCCGCGCCGTCCCCGCCCAGACCCTGCGGTCGGCGGCGACGAGCTCGACGTTCAGCTGGCTCACGTGGTCCTCCGGTTCGTGTGGTGGTCGAGTCTAGTCGTATGCCCGGCAACGCCTGCCCGGGCCGCTCGGGCTGGGCAGGCGTTGCACGTCACAGGGACTTCTGGATCTCGGCCCACTGGCGCTCGACATCGTCCAGCCCACCGCACATGTAGAAGGCCTGCTCGGCGACGTGGTCGTAGTCGCCGTCGGCGATCTTCCGGAACGCCTCGACCGTGTCGCCGAGCGGGACGTAGGAGCCTTCGATGCCCGTGAACGCCTTGGCGACGAAGGTGTTCTGGGAGAGGAACCGCTGGATGCGGCGGGCCCGGTTGACGAGGATCTTGTCCTCCTCGGACAGCTCGTCGATGCCGAGGATGGCGATGATGTCCTGAAGCTCCTTGTTGCGCTGGAGGATCTGCTTGACGCGTACGGCCGTGTCGTAGTGGTCCCCCGAGATGTACCGGCGGTCGAGGATCCGGCTCGTCGACGTCAGCGGGTCGACTGCCGGGTAGATGCCGAGCGAGGCGATCTCACGGGAGAGCTCGGTCGTCGCGTCGAGGTGGGCGAACGTCGTCGCCGGTGCCGGGTCGGTGTAGTCGTCGGCGGGGACGTAGATCGCCTGCATCGACGTGATCGAGTGGCCACGCGTGGAGGTGATCCGCTCCTGGAGGACGCCCATCTCGTCGGCCAGCGTCGGCTGGTAGCCGACGGCGGACGGCATGCGACCGAGCAGGGTGGAGACCTCGGACCCGGCCTGCGTGAACCGGAAGATGTTGTCGATGAAGAGGAGGACGTCCTGCTTCTGGACGTCGCGGAAGTACTCCGCCATCGTCAGGGCGGACAGGGCGACACGCAGACGTGTTCCCGGCGGCTCGTCCATCTGGCCGTAGACGAGGGCGGTCTTGTCGATGACGCCCGTCTCGGTCATCTCCGCGATGAGGTCGTTGCCCTCACGCGTGCGCTCCCCGACGCCGGCGAAGACGGAGACGCCCCCGAAGTTCTCCGCGACCCGGTAGATCATCTCCTGGATGAGGACGGTCTTGCCGACGCCCGCGCCGCCGAACAGGCCGATCTTGCCGCCCTGGACGTAGGGGGTGAGCAGGTCGATGACCTTGATGCCAGTCTCGAACATCTGGGTCTTGCTCTCGAGCTGGTCGAAGGCCGGCGCCGGACGGTGGATGCCCCAGCGTTCCTGAACGTCGAGGGTCTCGCCCTCCTTGAGGTTCAGGCACACACCCGTCGTGTTGAAGACGTGACCGAGGGTGATGTCGCCGACGGGGACGTTGATCGGGCCGCCCGTGTCGTGGACCGCGGTGCCACGGACGAGACCGTCGGTCGGCTGCAGCGAGATGGCGCGCACCATGTTGTCGCCGATGTGCTGGGCGACCTCGAGGTTGAGCTCCTTCGGACCCTCCCCCTCGCCCTCGCCGGAGAGGTCGATCTGCGTCGTGAGCAGGTTGTACTGGTGCGGCATCGCGTCGCTCGGGAACTCGACGTCGACGACGGGGCCGATGACGCGGGAGACGCGGCCGACGCCACCCTTGTGCGTCTGGTCGGCGTTCTCGGTAACCGTGGCAGTCATGTTCTCTCTCTACCTTCTTACTTGGCCTCGGCGAGGGCGGAGGCGCCTCCGACGATCTCGGAAATCTCTTGGGTGATCTCGGCCTGACGGGCCTGGTTCATGAGCCGTGTGTACATCTTGACGAGCTCCTCGGCGTTGTCCGTCGCCGACTTCATGGCCCGCTGGCGGGACGCGAGCTCCGACGCGGCCGCCGAAAGCAGGCATGTCCAGACGCGGGCGACGACGTACTTGGGCAGCATCTCGTCGAGAACCTCCTCGGCGCTCGGCTCGAAGGCGTAGAGCGGCAGGGTGGCCCCTGGTTTGGCCGGCTCGGCGTCCTCGACGATCTCCATCGGGAGCATGCGCAGCACGCGGGCTTCCTGGTCGACCATCGTGTTGAACCGCGTGTAGACGATGTGGACCTCGTCGTGTCCACCCTCCTCGTACTCCGTGCCGAAGTCGGTGATGAGCCGCTCGGCGATCTCGCGGGCGACATCGATGGTCGGCTTCTCGGTGAACCCGGTCCAGCCGGCGGCATACGAACGCTGACGGAACTTGTAGAACTGGACCGCCCGGCGGCCGACGAGATAGACGACGACCTCCTTGCCGGCGTCCCTCAGCTCGTTGACGAGCCGCTCGCTCTCCTTGAGGACGTTGGCGTTGTAGCCACCGGCGAGCCCGCGGTCGGCCGTGAGGATGAGCACGGCAGACCGGCGCACCTGCTCCGGCTCCGTCGTCATGGGGTGGTCGTGGTTCGAGTACGTCGCGAGTGCCGACAGGGACTGCGTCAGGGCGTGGGTGTAGGGAGCCGACTCGACGGCCCGCTCGCGAGCCCGGACGACACGCGAGGCCGCCATGAGCTCCATCGCCCGGGTGATCTTCTTCGTCGCACTGACGGACCGGATGCGCTGCCGGTACACCCGGATCTGCGCTCCCATGCTTTCCGCCTCTCCTTGATGTGGTCTGGACGTCACCGCGGGTGGTCCGCGGCATACGGACGGGGCCGTATGCCGCTCGTCTCACCGCTTCTGGCGCCGGATCTGCTCCTGGTCGACGTCGGCCTCGTCGAGGTCGCCGGGGTCCTCCTCGGTGCCGAGAGGCACCTGGACCTCCCCGGAGGGGTCGAAGCCCTTCTCCTTGAAGGCTTTGACCGCCTCGTCGAGGGCCTGCTCGGTCGACTCCTCGAACTGGCCCGTCTCGCGGATCGCGTCGAGGAGCTCCTTCTTGTGCCGGCGGATGTCGTCGAGGAAGCCGGCCTCGAAACGCGACACGTCCTCCACGGCGACGTCGTCGAGCCGGCCCGACGTCCCGAGCCAGATGGAGACGACCTGCTCCTCGACGGGGAACGGGTTGCTCTGCCGCTGCTTGAGCAGCTCGACGAGCCGGGCGCCACGGGCCAGCTGGGCGCGCGAGGCGGCGTCGAGGTCCGAGGCGAACATGGCGAACGCCTCCATGGCGCGGAACTGGGCCAGGTCGAGCTTGAGCCGGCCGGCCACCGCCCGCATGGCCTTGATCTGGGCGGCGCCGCCGACACGGGAGACCGAGACACCGACGTCGACCGCGGGGCGGACGTTGGAGTTGAACAGGTCCGCCTGGAGGTAGATCTGGCCGTCGGTGATGGAGATGACGTTCGTCGGGATGTAGGCCGACACGTCACCGGCCTTCGTCTCGATGATCGGCAGACCCGTCATCGAGCCGGCCCCGAGCTCGTCGGACAGCTTGGCGCAACGCTCGAGGAGCCGGCTGTGCAGGTAGAAGACGTCGCCGGGGTAGGCCTCGCGGCCCGGTGGCCGACGCAGGAGGAGCGACACGGAGCGGTAGGCCTCGGCCTGCTTCGACAGGTCGTCGAAGACGATGAGGACGTGCTTGCCCTGGTACATCCAGTGCTGGCCGATGGCCGAGCCGGTGTAGGGCGCGAGGTACTTGAAGCCGGCGGCGTCCGAGGCCGGGGCGGCGACGATCGTCGTGTACTCCATGGCGCCGGCGTCCTCGAGGGTGCCCTTGACGGCGGCGATGGTGCTGCCCTTCTGGCCGATGGCGACATAGATGCACCGGACCTGCTTGGCCGGGTCGCCGGTGGCCCAGAACTCCTTCTGGTTGATGATCGTGTCGACCGCGACGGTCGTCTTGCCCGTCTGGCGGTCGCCGATGATCAGCTCGCGCTGACCGCGGCCTATGGGGGTCATCGCGTCGACCGACTTCAGCCCGGTCTGGAGCGGCTGGCGGACCGACTGCCGCTGGACGACGCTCGGGGCCTGAAGCTCGAGGGCGCGCCGCCCCTCGTTGGGGATGTCCCCGAGTCCGTCGATCGGGGAGCCGAGGGGGTCGACGACGCGACCGAGGTAGCCGTCGCCGATCGGCACGGAGAGGACCTCTCCGGTCCGCTTGACCGTCTGGCCCTCCTCGATGGCGCTGAAGTCGCCGAGGACGACGACGCCGATGTCGTGGACGTCCAGGTTCAGGGCGAGGCCGAGCGTTCCGTCCTCGAACTGGAGGAGCTCGTTCGTCATCGCTGACGGGAGTCCTTCGACGTGGGCGATGCCGTCCCCGGCGTCGAGGACGCGTCCGACCTCCTCGCGCGAGGCCGCTCCCGGCTCATACGACTGGACGTAGCCGTTCAGGGCGTCCCGGATCTCCTCCGGACGGATCGAGAGCTCCGTCATGTTGTCTTCTTCTCCTGTGGTTGCCCGACCCGTGTCGGGCCGTGAGGTCTTCTGTTGTGTCGTGCAGGGGCGCGTATGCCGGATCGGCCGGCGGGCCCGTCGTGCTCAGGTGCCGGTGATGTGTCTGCGTGCCTCGTTGATGCGCCGGAGGATGGTCCCGTCGATGACCTCGTCGCCGACCCGGACATGGACGCCCCCGACGACCCGCGGGTCGACGACGGCCTGGATGGTGACCGTCGTGGCGTACAAGCCCTCGAGGGCCGACCGGAGCCGCTCCTCCTGCTGGGCATCGAGCGGGACCGCGCTGGTGACGACGGCGGTCAGCTCGTCCCGGCGGATGGCGGCGAGGCGGAGGTACTCCTCGAAGGTGCGGTCCAGCCGACGGCCACGGGGCTGCGCCACGGCCTGCCGGGCGAGGCGCACCGTCTCCGGGGTCGCCTTGCCGTCGAGGAGCCGCTGGACAAGGCCCGCCTTGCCGTCCGCGTCCGCGTTGCGGGTGGAGAGGGTGTCGCGCAGCTGCGGGTTGGCGGCCACCGTGCGCTCGAACCGGAACAGCTCGTCCTCCACCTGGTCCGCGCGTCCGGCCCTCTCGGCGCCGGCGAGGACGGCCTGGACCGCGAACGACTCGACGCTGTCCGCCAGGTCACGGTCCTCGGCCCAGCGCTGCGCCACCACCGCGTCAACGACTGCCATCGCGGGCGCCCCGACCCGGGTGCCGAAGATCTGCCGGGCCAGGGCCTGGCGGTCGGCCTCGTCCCGCGCGGAGTCGGCGAACGCGCGCCGCAGGGAGGCGCTCCCGTCGAGCACGCCGACGACGCCGAAGAGGTCGTCGCCGAGGGCGGCGGGGTCCGCGTCGCTCAACGCCGCGCCGAGGGCCTTCTCGCCCTCGGCGTAGGCCGCCCGTGAGCCGCCGTGCATCACTGCCCCTCGGGGGCGGCGTCCGCGAGCGCCTGCGACGACTCGACCGCACCGACCTTCTCGGGCTGGATCTGCCCACTCTCGAGCTCGGCGAGGAACCGGTCGATGATGCCCTTCTGGCGCGCCTCGTCGTGCAGCGACTCACCGACGATGCGGCTGGCGAGCTCGGTGGACAAGGAGCCGACGTCGGCACGCAGGGAGACGACGGCGGACTGCCGTTCGGCATCGATCTGCTTCTTCGCGGTCTCCGTGATGCGGCCGGCCTCGGCCTGTGCCTGCCCGCGCATGTCGGCGACGATCTGTGCCCCCTGGGCGCGGGCGTCCTCGCGGATGCGGTTGGCCTCGGTCCGCGCCTCGTGCAGCTGCGCCTGGTACTGCTCGAGTGCGGCGTTGGCCTGAGCCTTGGCTTCCTCGGCCTGCTTCATGCCGCCCTCGATGGCCGCGGCGCGCTCGGCATACAGCTGCTCGAGGCGCGGCACGACCTTCTTGGCATACAGCCAGTACAGGACGGCGAAGGCGATGAGGCCGATGATGATCTCTCCCGGCTGCGGGAGTAGAGGCGACGCGCCAGACCAACCGACGCCTTCGGCTGCTACGGATGCGGGATGCACATCGCTTCCTTATCTCTTGGTCGAACGAGCCGTCGTGACTGTCTGGGTCAGCCGTTCTTGAAGACGAAGGCGAAGACGAGACCCAGGATGGCGAGCGCCTCGGTGAGCGCCATGCCGGTGAAGGCGATCGTCTGGAGCATGCCGCGGGCCTCGGGCTGGCGAGCGACGCCGTTGATGTATGCCGCGAAGATCAGGCCGATCCCGATACCGGGGCCGATCGCAGCGAGGCCGTACCCGAGGTAGGTGATGCTGCCATGCATGGTGGTTCCTTTCGATGGCACCAGGGGGGTCCCCGGTGTCGTGTGGGCTGTGTTCAGTTGGAGGCGGATGGTGCGACCCGCTCCGTCAGTGGTGTTCGCTGACGGCGTCGGACAGGTACAGCGCGGTGAGCATCGTGAAGATGAACGCCTGGAGGAACTCGATGAGCAGCTCGAAGGCCGTCATGACGATCGTGAAGAGGAAGGACAGGATCCCTGCGCCGCCGAGCCAGACGCTCCCCGTGTGCAGGAGGAGGTACTCCCCGCCGACGATGAAGACGAGCAGCATGAGGTGCCCCGCCATCATGTTGCCGAAGAGCCGCAGGGCGAGCGTGAGCGGGCGGACGAGGAAGTACGTCATCGCCTCGAGGACGAACATGATCGGCTTGAGCCAGCCTGGAAGTCCGTCAGGGACAAGGGACCTCATGTAGCCCATGAAGCCCCCCTTACGCCGCAGCGCCACCACGTGGTAGGTGACGTAGACAACGGCGGTGAGGACCATCGGGAAGGCGATCCGGCTCGTCGTCGGGAACTGGACGAAGGGGATGATCCCCGCCACGTTGCTGACGAGCAGGAGGGTGAACAACGTGAACAGCAGCGGCAGGAACGGCTTGAAGTCCTTGGCGCCGATGACGTCGCGTCCGATGGTGTTGCGGACGAAGTCGTAGATCTGCTCGGCGACCCACTGTCGCTTGGTCGGGACGAGCGAGAGCCGAGAGGCGACGGAGATGAAGAACCACCCGAGCAGGGCCACGGTCAGGAGCATGACCAGGGAGGGGCGGGTGAAGGCGAAGCTGTTGTTGTTCCCACCGATGAGCGGCCACCAGAAGTCGCTCGTCGACGGGGTCTGGAAGCCTCCTCCGCCGGCCGCCGCGGACAGCGACGGTGGCGTGTGCGCGAACAGCGCGCTCAAGATCACGGCCTCTCCTCAACATCGTGTGCGACGGATGCGAAGGCACGACGGCTGGAGCTGGCACGGCCGCCCGACGGGACGGACTCCGGAGCGCCTTCGATCGTGGTGAAATCTACCGGACCGGCGAGGGTCGTCGCGACGCCGGTTGGACGTTGAGACCGGGTCACTCGGCGGCCGCGCTCTCGGTCGGTGCGGGTTCGTCGTAGACCGGCAGCCGCCCGGTGCGTAGGGCCCGGAACGCGAAGACCTGCCACGCCAGCGTCACGACGCCGGCAACGATCCCCAGCGCCTTGCCGTCGACCCACGAGGCGCCACCGAAGGCCATCATGAACAGGACGAGCGCGAGGACCTGCCCGAGGTAGATCGCCATCCCGACGGCCAGGAACGCGTACGGGTTCGCATCCCGGACGAGCCGGGAGAGCAGCAGCATGCCCGAGGCGTAGAAGGCCACGGCGACGACGAGGCCGAGCCCGGCGCCCGGAAGCGCCCCGGACCCACGCACGAGCGTGACGACGGCCGCCGTGACGATCCCGACGACGCTGCTCGGGCCGAGGGCCGCACGAAGCATGACGGCGAAGGGTGCCCCGGCAGCGGGCGCGTGGGGCGGCGTTCGGGGCGTCGTCATGGCTTGTGAAAACTATCACAAGCCATGGGTGGCCCCGGGTCGGTCCACGAGATGGTCGTCGGGGACGTCGACCGGGCGGTGGGTGCCCAATGTCAGCCGCGGAAGCAGGACCGTCAGCCCGACGGCGACGACGGCTGCTCCGGCGAGAATGAGCCCAGCCGTCAGCGGAGCGGCGAAGACGAAGCCGACGGACCCGAACGCGGCGATGGCGGCCCACAGCCACAGGAGGAGGACGGCGCGACGGTGACCGTGGCCGACCTGGAGCATCCGGTGATGGAGGTGCTGTGCATCGGCCTGCCACGGGAGGCGCCCCGCGCGGAGCCGGCGGATCACGGCGAAGAGGACGTCGAGCAGTGGGAGCAGCATGATGGACAGCGGGACGAGCAGCGGCAGCAGCACGGCGAGGACCGGGTTCGCCGAGACGTCCGCCCCGGACACGGTTCCGGTGATCTGGATCATCGCCGCGGCGAGCGCGAGCCCAAGGAAAAGGGCGCCGCTGTCCCCCATGAAGATCCGCGCGGGAAAGACGTTGTGGGGGAGGAACCCGACGCATCCGCCGATCAGTGCCGCCGAGATGAACGCCGCGGCGGTGAAGACGTTCGCCGGGCTGTAGCTGCGCGAGATGAGGTAGGCGTAGGCGAAGAAGGAGAGCGCGGCGATGGCGACCACTCCGGCGGCGAGCCCGTCGAGACCGTCGATGAAGTTGACGGCGTTCGTCGAGAAGACGACGGTGAGGATGGTCAGCCCGACAAGGATGGGTGCCGGCAGCACTGTCGCCTCGCCGAGCGGGAGCGAGAAGAGCTGGACGCCCGCGAACGCCATGATGCCGGCCGCGAGGAGCTGGCCCCCGAGCTTGGTCAGCGGGTCCAGCTCACGGACGTCGTCGATCGCACCCACGAGGCATACGAGGGCACCACCGGCGAGGACGCCCTTGACCTCGTTGCCCGAGAAGATCTGGTGGAGGTATGGCAGCCGGCTCGCGACGAGCCCCGCCGCGGCGAAGCCGAGGAAGATCGCGACGCCGCCCAGGCGAGGGATCGGGACGGTGTGGACGTCACGGTCCCGGACCGGGGAGACGGCGTGGAACCGCCGGGCGAGGTAGCCCATGAGGGGGGTCGTCACATACGTGACGATGGCGGCGACGACGATGACGAAGAGGTACTCCCTCACCGACCGCCTCCGCCCGCCCGGCTCATGGGGTCAGCGCGCGTATGCCGGGAACCGGCCGATGAGCTCTGTGACCTGGCCGCGGATGTCCTTGCTCACCGCGTCGTCGGGGTCCGAGCTGCCCGTCGTGACGGCCCTCGCGATGAGGTCGCCGACAATGGTCATCTCCTCGCTGCCCATCCCCTGGCTCGTGACGAACGGCGTGCCGACGCGGATGCCGGACGCCACGTTCGGCTTCTGCGGGTCGAAGGGGATCGCGTTCTTGTTGAGGGTGATGCCGGCGGCGTCGCACCGTGCCTCGGCCTCCATCCCCGTGACGAGCACCGGCTGAAGGTCGTGAAGGGACAGGTGGGTGTCGGTGCCACCGGTCGTCGGGCGGATGCCGTGCTCGCCGAGGGTCGCCGCGAGGACCTTCGCGTTGGCGATGACCTGCCTCGCATAGTCGGCGTACTCCGGGGTTGCGCACTCCTTGAAGTTGACCGCCTTGGCGGCGATCGTGTGCATCTGCGGCCCTCCCTGCATGAGCGGGAAGACGGCCTTGTCGATGGCGGCGGCGTGCTCCGCCGTGCAGATGATGCCGCCGGAGCGTGGCCCGCGGAGAACCTTGTGCGTCGTGAACGAGACGACGTCGGCATACGGCACGGGGCTCGGGATCGCCTTGCCGGCAACGAGCCCGATGAAGTGGGCGGCGTCGACCCAGAGGATCGCGCCGACCTCGTCGGCGATGGCGCGGAACCTGGCGAAGTCGATGAGCCGCGGGATGGCCGACCCGCCGGCGAGGATGACCTTGGGGTGGTGCGCCTTGGCGAGACGCTCCACCTCGTCGTAGTCGATGTCCTCGGTGTCCTTGTCGACGCCGTAGTGGACGGCGTTGAACCACCTGCCGGAGAAGGAGACCTTGGCCCCGTGGGTCAGGTGCCCGCCGTGGGGAAGGCTCATCGCGAGGAACGTGTCGCCCGGTGACATGAACGCCCCGTACACGGCCTGGTTCGCGCTCGCCCCGGAGTGCGGCTGGACGTTGGCGTGCTCCGCGCCGAAGAGGGCCGTGCACCGCTCGATGGCGAGGTTCTCGGCCTTGTCGACCTCGGCGCACCCGCCGTAGTACCGGCGGCCGGGGTAGCCCTCCGCGTACTTGTTCGACAGCGTCGAGCCGAGGGCGGTCAGCACCTGCGGGCTCGACATGTTCTCGCTGGCGATGAGCTGGAGACCACCGCGCAGTCGCGCGAGCTCGCTGAGGAGGACCCCGGCGATGTCCGGGTCGAAGGCCTGGAGCGCGTCGAAGTCCGAACCGTAGAACGTCTCACTCATCGCTGGTCTGCCTGCCTTCGCGCTCGTTGGTGGAGGGTTCCGACTCTAGGGTCTCGCCGCCGTCCGCGGAGCCGACGTCCGGGTCTGTCGCAGCGCTTCCGGCGTCGTCCTCGTCGGGACGGGCGGCGAGGACCACATCGAGCTGTGCCTGGGTGAGCGTGCCCTGGCGGAGCACCCTCGGCGTCTGCGTCGTGCAGTCGACGATCGTCGACGGGAAGGCGCTGCGGACGTCGCCGGCGTCGAGGTAGACCTCGACGGAGGCGCCCAGCTGGGTCGCCGCGTCGAGGATGTTCCGGGCGTTGGGCTGGCCGTTGCGGTTCGCGCTGCTGACCGCCATCGGGCCGATCTCCCGCAGGAGGGCCAGCGCGATGTCGTCGGCCGGCATACGGACCGCGACGGTCCCGTTCGTGTCGCCGAGGTCCCACGAGAGGCTCGGCTGGCTCTTCAGGACGAGGGTGAGGCCGCCCGGCCAGTACCGCTGCATGAGCTCCCGTGCGTAGGCCGGGACGTCCCGGGCGAGCCCGTCGACGACGGCGGGGCTCGCGACGAGGACCGGCGGCGGCATGTCACGGCCGCGTCCCTTGGCGGCGAGCAGGGCCTGGACCGCGAACCGGTTGAAGGCGTCGCAGCCGACCCCGTAGAGGGTGTCCGTCGGCATGACGACGAGCGCTCCCTCGCGGACGGCAGCGGCCGCCTTGGCGAGACCCTCGGCGCGGCCGGCGTCGTCCCTGCAGTCGAAGACGGGACTCATGGAGGCTCAGCCTAGGCGCGGACGGCGACCGTGACGCGGGGGCGACCGGAGAGGTCGTCATGGTCGGCGACCTCGGCCCAGACCGTGGCCGCCTGCAACGCGCCGACCAGGGCCGCCCCCTGGGTGTCGGCGTGCTCCATGACGAGGACGCCTCCCCGGCGGAGGAGCCGGGAGGCTCGGGCGGCGACGGCCAACGGGATGGCGAGGCCGTCCGCGCTCCCTCCGTAGAGGGCGAGCGCCGGGTCGTGGTCGCGTACCTCCGGGTCGACCGGCTCCATCGAGGTCGGGATGTACGGCGGGTTGACGACGACGACCTCGACACGCCCCAGGAGGTCCTCACAGGCGGTCGTCGCGTCGTCGCGGCGTAGGTCGATCTCGGCTCCCAGCGTCGCGACGTTGCGTTCGGCCCAGGCGTGCGCCTCCGGGGACAGCTCGACGGCGTGGACCTCGGCGCCCGGGCACTCGTCGGCGACGGCGAGCGCGATCGCGCCGGAGCCGGTGCACAGGTCGACGACGACGGGATGGTCGACCCCGCACGCAAGGGCGCGGCGGACGGCGTCGATGGCGTGCTGGGCGGTCACCTCCGACTCGGGACGGGGGACGAAGACCCCCGGCCCGACGGCGAGGGTGAGCCGGCGGAAGTGAGCGCGACCGGTCAGGTGCTGAAGCGGGACCCGTCTCGCGCGTTCGGTGACGAGGTCCTCGTAGGCCGGTGGCGCCTCCTCCCCGAGGACCATCCGGCGGCGGACCTCGCCGGTCCCGGTTCCGAGGAGGTGGGCGGCGAGGGCCACGGCGTCGACGTCGGGGCTCGGCACGCCCGCCTCGGCGAGCCGTTCGGCGGCCGCTCGAACCGCCGTCCGCAGGTCGGTCACGGGGAGCCCACGTCGGCAAGGCGCGCAGCCTCGTCGGCGTCGATGGCGGACGTGACGACCGGGTCGAGGTCGCCGTCGAGGACGGCGTCGAGGTTGTAGGCCTTGAACCCTGTCCGATGGTCGCTGACCCGGTTCTCCGGA
>JAJXUB010000115.1 GCA_021783215.1 Actinomycetes bacterium
TCGTCGCGACGAGGTCGGACGACGTCGGGTGCGGGTAGGCGAGGCCGGCGGCCAATGCGGCGAGGACGTCCCTCGCCGAGGCGTCCGTGCCCCCGACTCCGTCGGCGACCACCCCCGACGACGGGGCCCCGAGTCCGGGAAGGGCCGCGCCGGCGATCATGCGGACGTTCTCCGTCAGGCGGAACAGCGTCGTGGCGGATGCGGAGACCAGGACGTGGAGCCACCGCGTGTCCGTCCCGGTGTCCAGGGTCGTCGCGACGATGTAGCGCGGCCATCCGGCTCCCCGTGACATCGTGACAATCTGGGGTCGGGGAGCGCTGGGGGGCGCCGCCGGCGGGGTTCCCTTCGCGTTTCTCGCCGCCGCGTTCGCGACCGCCAGCGCGTCGCCGGTCAGGACGGCGGCCCGTGCCGTGTCACCGGCCGGGCCGCGCAGCGCCGCGGCCGATGTCGCCGCCGTGAGGACCCTCGTCGCGACCGACGTGGCGGTGACGACGTCCAGCGGCGCGCCCGTCGGGGACGCCGACGGAACGGAGCGGACGCCGGCGACCTGCTCGGGCAGGCCGCACCCCCCGACAGCGAGCACTGCCACGCCGACAGCGAGGGCCGCGAGGCGCCGTGACCTCATCGGGGGCTCCTCCCGGAGGAGGGTGCCGCCGCGACCGGTCCTCGGGAGCGGAGGAACGTCACGCCGACGGCGAGCAGGACGAGCCCGACGACGAAGGTCACGAGGGACTGGATGAACCACCGTTCGCGAGTCCACTGGAGGGTCACCGTCATCGGCTTCCCCCGGCCGTCGACGACGACGGTCGGCGGGTCGGCCTCGACCCGCACGAGCGCCGAGGCGGTCCCGGTCGCCGTTGTCCTGGTCCGCCACACGTCGTAGCCGCTGAGGTCGCGCACCGTGCCCGACCCGGTCGTCGAGGTCCGTAGGCTCCACCCCCCGATGTCGACACCCGTCACGGAGGTCGCCGGGACGGCCCGAAGGACGGCCCGCGCGTCGGCCGGGGAGGCCGTCCCGAGCCACAGGGGCGACCCCGGCGCGGAGCGCACCGTGACCGTCAGGGGCGTCGTGAGCCGTGCACTGAGGCCGGGCTCGACGACGATGAGGTGCCGCCCATCCGTATGGGTGGTGAACGTGGCCGTGCCGGACGCCCCGACCTTGAGCCCGAACCAGGCCCCGACGAAGGCGAGGGCCAGGCCGGCGAGGCAGAGGATCAGACCGAGAACCTTCTTGGCCAGGGCGACGCGCACGGGGTGGTCCTTCGCTCGAGGGGGCCACGCACGCGGCGCCCCGGCATACGGGTCAGGGCTCCACGATGACGCAGGGACCCGCACCGCTCAAAATCGCGCGGGCTCCCGGTAGACGCCCCACTCGGCCCGGAGCGCGTTGCAGATCTCGCCCAGGCTGGCCTCGGCCCGCACGGCGTCGAGCATGGCGGGGACGAGGTTCTCGGAGGTCCGGGCGACCTCGACCATGTGGTCGAGGGCGCCCTTGACGGCGGCCGCGTCGCGCTTGGTGCGTCGCGTGTCGAGGACCTCGACCTGCTCCCGCTCGACCTCGTGGCTCACGCGGAGAATCTCCAGGTCGTGGCTGACCGACTCCTCGAGGCAGTTGACCCCGACGACACGCTTGTCCTGCTTCTCGAGGGCGAGCTGGTACTGGAACGCCGCGTCGGCGATCTCGGACATGAACCAGCCCTCCTCGATCCCGCGGAGGATGCCCTTGGTCATCGGCCAGTCGGCGACCGGCCGGCCGGCACGCGCCCGCATCGCCTCGGCGAGGCCGGCATGGTCGTCGGCACGGACGCCGCTGCCGCCCAGGGTGAGGATGCGGTCGAAGATCCGGGTCGCCTCGGCCTCGATGCGGTCGGTGAGCGCCTCGACGTACCAGCTGCCGCCGAGCGGGTCGGCGACGTTCGTCACGCCCGTCTCCTCCATGAGGACCTGCTGGGTGCGCAGGGCGATCTCGGCAGCCTGCTCGGTGGGCAGGGCGAGGGTCTCGTCGAGGGCGTTCGTGTGGAGGGAGTTCGTGCCGCCGAGGACGGCGGCCAGCGCCTCGACGGCGGTCCGGACGACGTTGTTGTACGGCTGCTGGGCGGTCAGGGAGACGCCGGCGGTCTGCGTGTGGAACCGCAGGGACTGGGCCTTGGCCGTCTTCGCGCCGTAGACGTCCCGCATCCAGGTCGCCCAGATACGCCGCGCGGCACGGAACTTGGCGACCTCTTCGAAGAAGTCGACGTGGCTGTCGAAGAAGAAGGACAGGCCGGGGGCGAACGTCTCGATGTCGAGCCCACGGGAGAGCCCGAGCTCGACATAGCCGAAGCCGTCGGCGAGGGTGAAGGCGAGCTCCTGGGCGGCCGTGCTGCCGGCCTCGCGGATGTGGTAGCCCGAGACGGACAGCGGCTTGTAGGCGGGGATCTTCTCCGCGCAGAACTCCATGAGGTCCCCGATGAGGCGCAGATGTGGCTCAGGGGCGAAGAGCCACTCCTTCTGGGCGATGTACTCCTTGAAGATGTCCGTCTGGAGTGTCCCGTTGAGCCGGCCGATGTCGACGCCCTGGCGCTCCGCGGCGACGAGGTACATGCAGAAGACGGGGACGGCCGGACCGGAGATCGTCATGGAGGTCGTCACGTCACCGAGCGGGATGTCACCGAACAGGACGTCCATGTCGTCGGCGGAGTCGATGGCGACGCCGCAGTGGCCCACCTCGCCGACGGCCAGCGGGTCGTCCGAGTCGCGCCCCATGAGGGTCGGCATGTCGAAGGCGACCGAGAGGCCGCCACCCCCACGACCGAGGATCATCTTGTAGCGCTCGTTCGTCTGCCGGGCGTTGCCGAACCCGGCGAACTGCCGGATCGTCCACGGGCGCCCGCGGTAGCCGGTCGGGTACAGACCACGGGTGTAGGGGAACTCCCCGGGCCAGCCGATCCGCTCGGGCACCTCGGACCCGTCGGACGGCCCGTATGCCGGGTCGACGGTGACGCCGGACAGGGTCGTGAAGTCCACGTCCCGGACCTGGCCGCGTTCCTCGGCTGCGGCGTATGCCGTCCGCCACCGGTCCTCACCGGCCGCGTTGGCGGGCTTGTCGAAGGTGTGGTTCGGGTGCCGACGCGCGGGCTGCTCTGCCATGGTCCGAAGCATACGGGATATTTAGTAGGACGTCCTACTATCTCAGGCGACCGGGTCAGCCGACGTCGACGAAGTCGCCGAAGCCCTTCCGCACCTTCCGGAGGAGGGCGAAGAGCTGCTCGTGGTCGTCCGCGCTCAGCATGCCGAGCCCGAACCGGTCCGCGACGAGGTCGCTCGTCGCCCCCTCCATGGCGTCCCGACCGGCCGGCGTGATGACGGCGAGCGTCCCGCGGCCGTCCGCCGGGTTGGGCACCTGCTCGACGAAGCCCTGCGCGGCAAGGCGCTGGACGATGTTCGTCGCGCTTGTCGGGTGGACCATGAGCCGCTCGCCGACCATCCCCATCGGCAACCGACCCGAACGCGAGAACGCAAGCAGGACAAGGCATTCGTAGCGTGCGAAGGTCAGACCGTGACGCGCGACGATGCCGTCGAAGCGCGCGATGAGCAGCTGCTGGGCCCGCATGACGGACGTCGCGCTCGCCATGGCGACGGCCTCGGACCGTCGCCCCCAGCGTCGGGTCCACAGCTGAGCCGCCCGCGTGATGGGGTCGAAGGCCAGCCGGGTCCGCACCCGAGCAGGCTAGTGCCGAACCATCCGCAGCTCGGGCAGGCCCGTCGCCTCGTGGGTCCGCATCGCGCCGTCGGCGACATAGCCCTCCTTGGCGTAGAAGCCCCGAGCGCGCGAGTTCTCCCGAAGGACCCACACCGTGGCCGGCCGCTGCCTTGTCACCGCGGCGACGAGGTCGTGGCTCAGGCCCGAGCCATATGCCGAGGCGACGACGTTGACCGTGTAGAGCTCCCATTCCGTCGGCCCGTCGGCATCCCGGGCCGGTCCGCCGGATGCGAACCCCAGCACCTCAGCGTCGGGCGAAACCGCAACGGCGACAACGCCGTCCGGCCCATCGACCTCCAAGGTCATGCGCCACGTCAGGGCTGGTCCCATCATCCGGTCGCCTCGTCGCCCCCCGCCACGGCTCGTCGGGGAGGCGAGCGATGCGCATACGGCTGCCCGTCAGGACCCATCCGCAAGGACGGCCTCGACCCGTTCGACCTTGGCCGTCAGCTGTCCGGTGAAGCCGGGACGGATGTCCGCCTTGAGGACGAGCGAGACGCGCGGACTGACCGTCGCGAGGTAGTCACAGCACGCCTTGACGACCGCCATGCACTCGTCCCACTCCCCCTCGAGCGTCGTGAACATCGAGTCCGTGTGGTTCGGCAGGCCGCAGGCGCGGACGATCCGGACCGCCTCGGCGACGGCCGTGTGGACCCCTCCGGAGGCGTCGGAGGTGGACGGGGCGACGGAGAACGCAACAAGCATGACGACACGGTAACCCCGCGGCCCACGGCGTGGGCTGCCCAGCCCTAGGCTGCCGTCCGTGAGCCTCTTCGCGTGGACCCTGCACGGTGACGGACGGACGGTCGGACCGGGGCAGGTGGTCCCACCCGACGAGCGGCTCACCTGGCCCCGGACCATCGGGATCGGTGCCCAGCACATCGTCGCCATGTTCGGCGCGACGTTCCTCGTGCCACTGCTCACCGGGTTCCCCCCGGCGACGACGATCTTCTTCTCCGGCATCGGGACGATGCTCTTCCTCCTCATCACCGGCAACCGGGTGCCGAGCTACCTCGGCTCGTCGTTCGCCTTCATCGCGCCCATCGCCGCGGCGAAGTCCTCGCACGGAATGGCCGGCGCCCTCGGTGGCGTCGTCCTCGCCGGCGCGGCGCTGGCCATCGTCGGCGTCGTCGTCCAGGTCGCCGGTACCGGCTGGCTGCGGGCCCTCATGCCACCGGTCGTCACGGGCGCGATCGTCGCGCTCATCGGCCTCAACCTCGCACCGGCGGCGAAGGCGAACTTCGTCAAGTCCCCGGTCACCGCGGCGGTCACCCTCCTCGTCATCGCCCTCGTCACCGTGCTCGGACGCGGCCTCCTCGGGCGCTTGTCGATCCTCATCGGCGTCATCGCCGGGTACCTCCTTGCGGCTCTCCGCGGCGAGGTCACCTTCGCCCCCGTCGGGAAGGCGGCCTGGGTGGGGCTGCCGACATTCACGACGCCGAGGTTCAGCCTCGCGGTCGTCGGGCTCTTCGTGCCCGTGGTCCTCGTCCTCGTCGCCGAGAACATCGGCCACGTCAAGTCCGTCGCCCAGATGACCGGGCGCGACCTCGACGACGTGTCGGGCCGCGCTCTCCTCGCCGACGGCGTCGCGACGATGATCGCCGGCGCCGGCGGCGGTTCGGGGACGACGACGTATGCCGAGAACATCGGCGTCATGGCGGCGACCCGGGTCTACTCGACGGCCGCGTACTGGGTGGCCGCGACCGGAGCGCTCCTGCTGGGCTTCTCCCCCAAGTTCGGCGCGGCCATCGCGACGGTCCCCGCCGGCGTCCTCGGCGGTGCGGGCACGATGCTCTACGGCCTCATCGGGCTGCTCGGCGCCCGCATCTGGATCGAGAACCGGGTCGACTTCGCCAACCCCATCAACCTCACGTCGGCGGCAATCGCCCTCATCATCGGCATAGCGGACTACACGTGGAAGGTCGGCCAGCTCGACTTCGCCGGCATCGCGCTCGGTACGGCGGCCGTGCTCGTGGCCTACCACCTCATGAACGGGATCAACAGGGTCACCCACGTCGTCCCGACGCCGCAGGGCCACATCCCCGTTCCCGGCGAGTCGGAGAACGCCCTCGTCTGAGCGGCGCTCAGCACGACCCCACACCCCGCCAAGGCCTGGGCTACCGCCTGGTACTGGTCGTGATCACGACCAGTACCAGGCGGTAGCCCAGGCGCGAATCGGAGCTGTTAGGCGACGGCCCGGGGGCGCTATCCCACGGCGTGAGGAGTCGTGACAGGGTAGGGGCTCGTGAGCGACGACGCCTTCCGAACGGTCATCGAGCCTTTCCGCATCCACAGCGTGGAGCCCCTCCGCATGACGACCGTCGAGCATCGACGCGACG
>JAJXUB010000116.1 GCA_021783215.1 Actinomycetes bacterium
CACGGACCTCCTCGAGGGAATGAGTTCGCCCGACCGTCACGGGGTAGGCCGGCGTGCCCTCCGTGAGGAGCCGGTCGCGCTTCGCGCGCCGGATCCGCATCTGCTCGGGGACGGAGGCCTCGGGGGACTGGTGCGGTTCGGTCACCGGGAAAGGCTATCCGCGCTCGCCGGGCGCACGTCCCACGCCTCCGATCGCGGCATACCTGCTCTCCGCGGCCACCCGGCGGCGGTCCTGCGGATCCTCCCCTGCCTCGGTCCGCGGTACTCGAGCACCTGATCCGATAGCGGCGTACCCCGAGCCGACTGGACCGGGGCCCGACTACCTCGAGTCGGGGCCCTCGGACGGCCGGTGGGTCACTGCCGAGGTCATGAGGCCATATCCGTCGGGCACGTCCCCCCCGTCGTGGCCGATCTCGACGAGCCGGTTGTCCTTGTCGACGAAGACGACCCGCGGCTCGAACGAGCGCGCCTCCGCATCCTCCATCGCCGCGTAGGCGATGACGATGACCGTGTCCCCCGGGCTGATGAGCCGCGCGGCGGCGCCGTTGATGCAGAGGATCCCGGTGCCGCGCGCGCCCTCGATGGCGTAGGTCGTCACGCGGCTGCCGTTGTCGACGTCGACGACGTCGACCTGCTGCCCGGGGATGAGGTCGGCCGCATCCATCAGGTCCCGGTCGATGGTCAGCGAGCCGACGTAGTGGAGGTCTGCCTGGGTCACCGTCGCCCGGTGGATCTTCGCGTGGAGCATGAAGCGCTGCATAGGTCTCAGCCTTCCGTCTGCGGGTCGGCCGGCACGGCGGAGAACACCGACCGGGCGCCCCCGCCGGGCCCGACGAGGACCGGCGTGTTGTCGATGAGCCGGGTCGTCCCGACGCGGGCGGCGACGGCGAGCAGAGCCTCGCCGCGATACCACTCCGGGACGTCCTCGAGCGTATGCGGATGGACGAGGACGAGGTAGTCGACGAGCGCGAGAGGTTCATCGACGAGCACGGCGCGGGCCGCCCTCCGGATCGCCGACGGCCCCTCGACGGCCGCGGCGGCGCCCGCCCACAACGCGCGCGACAGGCAGAGCGCGACGTCCCGGTCCGACGGGGTGAGGTACGTGTTGCGGCTGCTCAGGGCGAGGCCGTCCTGCTCGCGGACCGTCGCGACGGCGACGACCTCGGCCCCGAAGTCAAGGTCGCGGACCATCCGCCGGATGAGCAGGAGCTGCTGGGCATCCTTCTGGCCGAAGAAGAACGACGTGCCGCCGGTCAGGTGCATCAGCTTGGCGACGACGGTCAGCATCCCGTCGAAGTGGCCGGGCCGGGCCTGGCCCTCCAGGACGTCCCCGAGCGGGCCGGCAGAGATCCGCACACCCGGGTCACCCTCGGGGTAGACGACGTCCGGCGTCGGCGCGAAGACCACATCGACGCCGTCCCTCGCGCAGATCTCCATATCCGCGTCGAAGGTTCGCGGGTAGCGCGACAGGTCCTCCTTCGGCCCGAACTGGAGAGGGTTGAGGAAGATCGTCACGAGGACGTGCTCGGCACGCGTGCGCGCCTCCCGGATGAGCCTCGCGTGCCCGTCGTGGAGCGCGCCCATCGTCATGACGACGGCGACGTCACCGCCGAGGGCGGCCCGGGCCGTCCGGAGCTCGGTGCGGGTACGGCAGACGACCGGGGTCACGTGGGCTCCTCGAGGAGGTCGACGATGGGGAGGGCGAGGTCGGTGCGGAGCCGGCCTGCCCGAACGGCACGCTGGAGGGTGGCGCGGGCCATGGCGCGGTATGCCATGAGGATGTCAGGTGCCTGTCTGCTCAGCTCACCGAGGTGCACCTCCACCGTGCCGACGTCGCCGCGCGACACGGGTCCGGTGAGGGCTGCGTCCCCGGCCCGCAGGGCATTGTCGAGGGCGGCCTCGACGAGCGGGCGCAGGAGCCGGTCCGGTCGCTCGATGCCCGTCGAGCCGAGGATCTCCATCGCCTGGGCGATGAGGGTGACGAGGTGGTTGGCGCCGTGGGCGAGCCCCGCGTGGTAGGTCGACCGGTCGGCGTCGGCGACCCACACGGGTTCGGCGCCGATCTCGAGGACGAGCGACTCCGCCATCGGACGCCACCCCTGCGGCGCCGTGATGCCGAAGCAGCACTCCCCGACGCGCTCGACGTCGGCGGCCGAGCCGGTGAAGGTCATCGCGGGGTGCAGGGCCATGGGGACGACGCCGGAGTCGGTCGCCGGCTCGAGAACCGCGAGCCCGTGTCGGCCGGACGTATGGGCGACGACCTGTCCCGGACGCCAGAACCCCGCCGTCGCGAGACCCGACACCAGGGGGGCGAGGACGTCGTCGGGGACGGCGAGGAGGACGAGGTCTGCGGCCTGGACGACATCGGGGATACCGCGGACGGGGACTCCGGGAAGTGCGGTCCCGGCGCGGCGCCGCGACGCCTCGCTGACCGCCGACACGGCGACGATGTCATGGCCCGCGCGACGCAGGGCCGCCCCTAGGGCCGAGCCGACCCGGCCGCAGCCGACGACACCGACGGCGAGGCGAACGGGACGGCTCGACGCAGCGCTCACCCGGTCAACGCTAGTAGGCGGCACGGCATACGGTGTCTTCCGTGGTCGAGGCGATCCCCTGGCGTGAGGCGTGGCAGGCCGCGCTCTACGGGCCGCACGGGTTCTACCGGAGGCCGGAGGGCCCGGCCGGTCACTTCACGACATCGACCCACGGCCCACTAGGCGCCCTCCTCGCCGAGGCCGTCGCGGCGCTGGCAGAGCGGGAGTCCTGCGCTCACGTCGTCGACGTCGGCTGCGGCCGTGGCGAGCTCCTGACCCACCTCGCGAGTGTGCGTCCCGGCCTCGCGCTGACGGGAGTCGACATCGTCGACCGGCCCGCCGACCTGCCAGAGACGGTGCGCTGGATCGGCTCGCCGGGCGGCAACGCCCTCCCGGACGGGCTCGTCGACCTGACGGACACCCTTGTCCTGGCCCACGAATGGCTCGACGTCGTGCCGTGCACGGTCGCCGGAGTCGACGACGACGGGGTGCTCCGCGACCTCCTCGTCGCTCCTGACGGCAGCGAGTCGCTGGGGGCCGCGGTCTCGAGCGAGGACGCCCGCTGGGCCGACCGGTGGTGGCCCGACCGGGAACCGGGCGACCGCGTCGAGGTCGGCCGCCAGCGGGACGACGCGTGGGCCGGCCTGCTCGCCCGGGTCACCTCCGGCACCGCCGTCGCCGTCGACTACGGCCACACCGTCGAGGACCGACCCCCTGCAGGGACGCTGACGGCGTACGTCGAAGGCACCCTCGTGACCCCGGTGCCGGACGGGTCGTGCGACATCACGGCCCACGTGGCCGTCGACTCCCTGCGCCACGACGCCATCCACACCCAGCGGGACCTGCTCCGCGACCTCGGCGTCACCGGGCGTCCGCCCGCCATCGACCTCGCCCACACGGACCCGGGGGCCTACCTGCACGCCCTGTCCCGCTCGTCGGTGGCAGCGGCCCTCCTCGACCCCATGGGGCTGGGCGCTTTCCGGTGGGTCATCGCCCGGGTCCGGCCCGAGTGAGCCCTCGGGGGCACGACCCGGACCCGCAGCGCAGCAGGCACGAGGGGACACGGCATACTCAGGGACTATGAGTACGGCGACGGCGGGTGGACGTGAGCTGACGGTCGGCATGGGCTCCGGCAGCATCGGCAGCGCGGACATGATCCTCAACATCGGTCCGCAGCACCCGGCAACCCACGGCGTGCTCCGGCTGCGCATAGTCGTCGACGGCGAACGCCTCGTCAGCGCCGACCCGGTCATCGGCTACATGCACCGCGGCGCGGAGAAGCTCTTCGAGGTCCGCGACTACCGCCAGATCATCGTCCTGGCCAACCGGCATGACTGGCTCAGCGCCTTCTCCAACGAGCTCGGCGTCGTCCTCGCCGCCGAGGAGCTGCTCGGCATGGAGATCCCGGAGCGGGCCACCTGGACTCGGACGCTCCTCGCCGAGCTCCAGCGGACGTTGTCCCACCTCGTCTTCCTCGGCTCGTACCCGCTGGAGCTGGGCGCCATCACGCCGACGTTCTTCGCCTTCCACGAGCGGGAGGCCATCCAGGCCGTCCTCGAGGAGCTGTCCGGCGGTCGTCTCCACTACATGTTCAACCGGGTCGGGGGCCTCAAGGACGACCACCCTGCCGGCTGGCTCGACCGCGTGACGAAGGCCGTCGCCGATGTCCGCGCCGGCCTCGCCGACATCGAGGGCCTCCTCATGACGAACGAGATCCTCAAGGCCCGTACCGTCGGCGTCGGGGTCCTCTCCCCCGAGCTCATCAAGGCCTATGGCGTGACGGGGCCGATCGCCCGGGCCAGTGGTGTCGATGTCGACCTGCGCCGGGACGCGCCGTACCTCGCCTACGGGGAGCTGTTCGGTGAGGGTGGTCCCGGTCGGGTCGTCACGCGCACTGGCGGCGACGCGTACGCCCGCCTCTCCTGCCTCTTTGAGCAGACCTACAACTCCCTCGACATCGCCGACGCCTGCGTCGCGCGCCTGTCCGAGATGCCCCGCGGTCCGATCAACCAACGGCTTCCGAAGGTGCTCAAGGTGCCCGAGGGCGAGACGTATGCCGTTGTCGAGAACTCGCTCGGTCAGAACGGCTACTTCCTCGTCAGCCGCGGCGACAAGACGCCGTGGCGGATGAAGCTGCGGACGGCGTCGTTCAACAACATCGGCGTCCTTGTCGAGATGCTGCCAGGCAACCTCGTCAGCGACATGGTGTCGATCATGGGGTCGATGTTCTTCGTCGTCGGCGACGTCGACAAGTAGGTCGGTGTCGCCCGAGGGGGCTAGTCGTGCTCGTCGCCGCGGTCCTTGTCGTCCCCGAGTCGGCACATCGACTGCGCCCACAGACCCGCGGCGACGAGCACGACCGACGCGAGGGCGGCGACCACATCGGCCAGCGATGACCTGCGGGCCGCGGCAAAGGCAAGATCCCTTGTCGCGACGAACAGCTCGGCGACGAACCAGCCGACGGCACCCGCGCCGGTGAGTACGGCCGCCTGGGCCAGCTGAAGGGCGCGAGCGGCCCGCAGGGGGTCGAAACGCCTCGACGTGCGGCCCTGCACGTGCGAACGCACCGGCCACGCGACGACGACGACGAGCGCGGCGATGACGAGCAGCAGAGCGACGGCCACCCATCCGGGGCTCGGGACGAGGTGTCCGCCACGCCGCCACAGCGACCACACCGCGAGGCTGACGAGCCCCGCCACCGTTGCGACCAAGGCGATCTCGCGCGGGCCGATGCCTTTTCTCACGAGCGGTCCTCGAGACGGTGCACGCCGGACCGGTCGAGCTCCTCGAGACGGTCACGGACACGCCGGAGCTCACCGGACGGCAGGCGCAGCCGCGCGTCCGGCTCGATGTCGGCCCAGGGTGCCAGGACGAAGGCACGCTCGAACGCCCGCGGGTGTGGCAGGGTCAGGCCGGGAGCATCCGACGTCGCCTCATCGCCACCGGGCGTTCCGTAGGCGATGAGGTCGAGGTCCAGCGTCCTTGCTCCCCACCGGACCTCACGCGTCCGCCCGTACTGCGCCTCGATCTCGTGCAGCCGTCGCAGCAGGGTCGCCGGGGCGA
Source organism: Actinomycetes bacterium (assembly GCA_021783215.1). Lineage (GTDB taxonomy): Bacteria > Actinomycetota > Actinomycetes > Actinomycetales > Dermatophilaceae > JAJXUB01. Next base: position 5,598 of record JAJXUB010000116.1, read on the forward strand.
GCGAGGTGACGCCGGCGACGACGGCGTTGACGTAGCGCGGCTGCTCCGGTCCACCGACGGGGTCCGTCTCGTAGAGCGGCGAAACCCGTGCCTGGGTCAAGGGAAGGTCCGCGATGGCCGCCGCGACGGTCGCGACGCGGTCACCGAGGTTCGCCCCGACAGCGACGACGACGTGGGTTCGGCGTTCCCTCCGGATGTGGACCTCGACGTCGTCGACCGCCACGCCAACGGGCGCCTCGGGCTTGTGGACGACGACGTCCACGGCCTCGACGAGGGGCCGGGCGAGGGCCGCCGAGGCGATCCGCGCGGCCAGTGTCTCGATCAGGTCGTACGGCCCGGCGCCGACCTGTGCGACGACCTCCGCCGCGACGGCGGCGTAGTCGACCGTGTCGCCAAGGTCGTCGCTCTCTCCGGCCGGCACGAGGTCGACCGCGAGGGTCACGTCGACGACGAAGTCCTGCCCGTCACGCTTCTCG
>JAJXUB010000117.1 GCA_021783215.1 Actinomycetes bacterium
CGCTCCGACGACGAGGGCGATGCCGGACAGCTGCCGGAGGCCGAGGTGCTGGCGGAGGACGACGAAGCCGGCGAGGGCGGCGACGGCCGGTTCGAGGGACAGAAGAACCCCGAACACCCGCGCCGACAGCCGGCGCAGGGCCATGAGCTCGAGCGAGTAGGGCAAGACCGATGACAGGACGGCGATGCCGAGTCCGCGGGCCAGGTCCGGCGCGGACCAGCCGCGGACCGTGAAGGCGCCGACGGGGACGACGACAGCGGTGGCGACACACATGGCGATCGCCAGCCCGTCGAGGCCGTCGAACCGCGCCCCCGTCCGCCCGCTGAGGACGACGTATGCCGCCCAGCAGGCGCCCGCGGTCAGCGCCAGCCCGAGCCCCAGCCAGTCGAGCGAGCCGAGCGGCACCTCGGTCATCCGGGAGATGAGGACGACGCCGAACGCCGCGGCGAGCACCGCGACGCCGTCGAGGAGCCGGCGGGACAGTGCGGCGGCGAGGACGAGCGGGCCGATGAACTCGACGGTCACCGCTACGCCGATATGCAGACGGGAGAGGGCGCCGTAGAACGACCAGTTCATCAGACCGAGGGCGACCCCGAAGCCGATGACCGTGCGCCACGCGGCAGCGCCGTGACCGCGCACGTGCGGGCGGACGAGCATGAGGAGGATCACCGTCGCGAAGCCCAGCCGCATGAGGACGGAGCCGCCGACGCCGACGTGCGGGATGAGCGTCGCCGCGAGGGCGCCGCCGAACTGGACGGAGACGATGCCGCCGAGGACGAGGAGCGGCGCCGGCACCGTGGCGCCGGCGCGTTGGCTGCCGGTCACCAGCCTCGGGCTCGCCACTCGTCGAGGTGGGGCCGCTCGGCCCCGACGGTCGTGTCCGTGCCGTGCCCCGGGTAGACGTCCGTGTCGTCGGCGTAGACGCCGAACACCCGTTCCTCGAGATCATCCATCAGCGACGTGAAGTCCTCAAGGCGTGTTGTCCGACCAGGACCGCCGGGGAACAGGCAGTCGCCGGTGAAGAGGTGCACGTGCCCCCGGGGGTCGGAGTAGGCGAGCGCCACCGACCCGGGCGTGTGCCCCGTGAGCCGGATGACGTCGAGCGAGATGTCACCGAAGGTGACGACGTCGCCCTGTTCGAGCCGCACGTCTGGCGCCACGGGCAGCGCGCTCGCGTCGGGGGCGCCGGCATACGTCATGGGGGAGAAGGCGGCGCAGACGTCGGCGAGGGCGCGGTGGTGGTCCCAGTGCCGGTGCGTCGTCACGAGAGCCGTCAGGCCCGTGCCGCCCGTCCTGACGAGGTCGACGAGGAGTCCGGGCTCGGCGGCCGCGTCGATGAGCAGCTGCGCTCCGCTCGCCCGGCTCGTCAGGAGGTACACGTTGTTGCTCATCGAGGAGACGGACAGCTTGTGGATGGTCAGGGCGTCGAGGTCACGGATGCTCGGCGGGTCGCCGGGGTGCACGTCGGGCTCGTAGCTCATGGGTCCATCCTCTCGGACGCGGCGGCGCTCTCGGCTGCTCGCCGCGCTACGGACCGGAGGGGTGGCCGCGCTCGACGCCTCGACCGAGCCGCCAGAGCTCCTCGACCCGGGCCGCCGGCGCGAGGCGGGTCACCTCGTCCCGCAGGAACAGGGCGACGAGGTCCTCCTCGACGTCCTCGAACCCGAAGCCGGCGTCGAGGTCGGCGTGGTGGTAGACGACCTCGCGGATCCGCAGGAAGGCCAGGACGCCGGCGCGCAGGGTGGGCCCGCCGGGCGTCCGCTCGAGGAGGACCTCGCTCGACGGGTCGACCCGCGCGAGCCAGCGACGCAGCTCGGCAGCGCTGCTGCGGACGTCCTCGACGAGGTCAGGCAGGCTGCGTCCGGCGCCGGCGTCGATCTCCTCGTCGCGGCGCTCCGTCGAGGCGTACATGGTCTCGCCGGTGCCCTCGAGTGCGGCCCGGGCGAGCCGGGTGAGTCCGTCGGCGTTGCGGGCGACGTGGGTGAGGATGTGCCCGCGCGTCCAGCCGGGGCACAGCGACGCGGTCCCCGCGCTGTCGAGGTTCTCGGCGGTGGCGAGCAGCAGGGCGGTGTGCCGGTCCACAAGGGGGATGAGGTCCATGCGACCCGAACCTACCCCGCCCCGCGCGGACCCGGCACGTATGCCGCGCAGGGTCGCGGCACGGGGCTGTCGGTCGGCCCACGTAGGCTGCTTGTCCGTGACCTCTGCGCACTCCTCGACGGCCGACCGCGACCATCTGGTCGTCCGGGGCGCCCGGGAGCACAACCTCAAGAACCTGTCCGTGGAGATCCCACGGGACGCGCTTGTCGTCTTCACGGGGTTGTCCGGGTCGGGCAAGAGCAGCCTCGCCTTCGACACCATCTTCGCGGAGGGGCAGCGTCGCTACGTCGAGTCGCTCTCGGCCTACGCCCGGCAGTTCCTCGGCCAGATGGACAAGCCGGACGTCGACTTCATCGAGGGCCTGTCGCCGGCCGTCTCCATCGACCAGAAGTCGACGAACCGGAACCCACGCTCCACGGTCGGCACGATCACCGAGGTCCACGACTACCTGCGGCTCCTCTTCGCGCGGGCGGGGCGGCCGCACTGCCCCGTCTGCATGGAGCCGATCACGAGGCAGTCGCCGCAACAGATCGTCGACCGGCTCCTCGAGCTGCCCGAGGGCACCCGGTTCCTCGTCCTCGCCCCGGTGGTCCGGGCCCGTAAGGGGGAGTACGTCGACCTCTTCGCCGAGCTGAGCGCGAAGGGCTTCGCCCGCGCCCGGGTCGACGGGGAGGTCATCCCCCTGACGGCCCCGCCGAAGCTCGAGAAGCAGGTCAAGCACTCCATCGACGTCGTCGTCGACCGGCTCGTCGCCAAGGGCAGCGACGCCGGCGCCAAGCGCCGGCTCACCGACTCCGTCGAGACCGCCCTCGGCATCGCCGGCGGCGTCGTCGTCGTCGAGCGCCTCGACAAGGCGGCCGACGACCCCGACCGGGAGCGGCGCTTCTCCGAACAGATGGCGTGCCCCAACGACCACCCCATCGCCCTCGACGAGATCGAGCCGCGCACCTTCTCCTTCAACAGCCCGTTCGGCGCGTGCCCCGCCTGCACCGGGATCGGCACCGAGCTCGAGGTCGACCCCGAGCTCATCGTCCCCGATGAGGACAAGTCGCTCGCCGGCGGCGCCATCGCGCCGTGGGGGAGCGGCAGCGGCTCGGCGGAGTACTTCCAGCGCGTCATGAGCGGGCTCGCCGACGAGCTGAAGTTCTCCATGGACACCCCGTGGCGCGCGCTGCCCGAGCGGGCGAAGGAGGCTCTGCTCCACGGGCAGAGCTTCAAGGTGCACGTGCGCTACCGCAACCGCTTCGGCCGGGACCGGTCCTACTCGACCGGCTTCGAGGGTGCGGTGCACTGGGTCCGGCGGCGGCATACGGAGACCGACTCCGAGTGGTCCCGTGAGCGGTACGAGGGCTACATGCGCCAGGTGCCCTGTCCTGTATGCCACGGAGCGCGCCTGAAGCCCGAGGTCCTCGCGGTCCTCGTCGGGGGCAAGAACATCGCCGAGGTCTCCGCCCTGGCCATCAGCGACGCGGCGGGCTTCCTCGACAGCGTCGAGTTCACGAGCCGGGAACGCGCCATCGCCGAACGCGTCATCAAGGAGATCGACGCCCGGCTGGGCTTCCTCCTCGACGTCGGCCTGGACTACCTCTCCCTCGACCGTCCGGCGGCGACGCTCTCCGGCGGGGAGGCCCAGCGGATCCGGCTCGCCACCCAGATCGGGTCCGGTCTCGTCGGCGTCCTCTACGTCCTCGACGAGCCGTCCATCGGGCTGCACCAACGCGACAACCACCGGCTCGTCGAGACGTTGACCCGGCTGCGCGACCTCGGCAACACCCTTATCGTCGTCGAGCACGACGAGGACACGATCCGGGCCGCCGACTGGGTCGTCGACATCGGCCCGGGTGCCGGCGAGCACGGGGGCCACGTCGTCCACTCCGGACCCGTCAAGGGGCTGCTCGAGCATCCCGACTCCCTGACGGGCAAGTACCTCTCGGGACGCTTGGAGATCCCGACGCCGGTTGTCCGCCGGCCCGTCGACCTCGCGCGGTCCGTCACGGTGGCCGGGGCCAAGGAACACAACCTCGACAACCTGACCGTCTCGTTCCCGCTCGGGACGTTCACGGCCGTGACGGGCGTCTCGGGGTCGGGGAAGTCGACGCTCGTCAACGACATCCTCTACAACGTCCTCGCGAACCGGCTCAACGGTGCCCGGCGCACGTCCGGGCGGCACAAGTCCGTGACCGGCCTCGAACAGCTCGACAAGGTCGTCCACGTCGACCAGAGCCCCATCGGACGGACGCCCCGGTCCAACCCGGCCACCTACACGGGCGTCTTCGACCACATCCGCCGGCTCTTCGCCGAGACGACGGAGGCGAAGATCCGCGGCTACCAGCCGGGCCGGTTCTCCTTCAACGTCAAGGGCGGTCGCTGTGACAGCTGCTCGGGCGACGGCACCATCAAGATCGAGATGAACTTCCTCCCGGACGTCTATGTCCCGTGCGAGGTCTGCCACGGAGCCCGCTACAATCGGGAGACGCTCGAGGTCCACTTCAAGGGCAGGACGATCGCCGACGTCCTCGACATGCCCATCGAGGAGGCGGCGGAGTTCTTCGCCGCCGTCCCGGCCATCGCCCGGCACATGCAGACCCTCAGCGACGTCGGCCTGGGCTACGTCCGGCTCGGCCAGCCCGCTCCGACCCTCTCCGGTGGCGAGGCCCAGCGGGTCAAGCTCGCCTCCGAGCTCCAGCGCCGGTCGACGGGCCGGACGATCTACGTCCTCGACGAGCCGACGACCGGCCTGCACTTCGAGGACATCCGCAAGCTCCTGCACGTCCTCCAGGGGCTGGTCGACAAGGGCAACACGGTCATCGTCATCGAGCACAACCTCGACGTCATCAAGAACGCCGACTGGGTTGTCGACCTCGGTCCTGATGGCGGTTCACAAGGCGGCCGGGTTGTCGCCGAGGGAACCCCCGAGGACATCGCGACCGTCGAGGCGAGCCATACCGGTGCGTTCCTGCGACCCGTCCTGGAGCGGACGGGTCGGACGACGGCGCGGTCCGCCCCTCGGGTGCGCAAGCCCGCGGCCAAGCGTGCCGCGCCGCGGACTCGGACGGCCCGCCCGGCCTAGGCGCTCAGAGGTCGGGGGACAGCATGACCGCCGTGTGGATGAGGCCGTCCCGCACCTCGTAGGCGACGAGCGCGTGCATCTCCCGGCCACCGGCGGTGACGACCTCCTCGTCGACGACCCAGGGCCCCACCTCGAGCCGGTTCGGGATCTCTGCCCTCAGGTCGGGGTTCTCGGCGAACAGCTGCGTGTAGGCGGCGCGCATCGTGTCCTTGTCGCCCATCAGGACGCGGCCGTCGCCGTGACGGATCACGGCGTCATCGCCGTAGCACCCGAGGAAGGCCTCGACGTCGTGTGCGTTGTAGGCGTCGACCTGCAGCTGTACCGGGTCATGACTCGTCATGCGCCATGACGCTACGCGCGAGCCGGGGGAGCGGCCTGTGGTTTGGCAGAAGCCGCTAGACGTCGCCGCCGAGGTAGGCCGCCTTGACGGAGGGGTCGTCGCTCAGCTCGCTGCCCGTTCCGGTCCGAACGATCTCGCCGGTCTCCAGGATGTAGGCCCGGTCGGCGCGCTTGAGCGCCTGCGCGGCGTTCTGCTCGACGAGCAGGACCGTGGTCCCCTGTTCGTTGATCTCCGTGATGATGTCGAAGATCTGCTGGATGAGCTTCGGCGCCAGGCCCATCGACGGCTCGTCGAGCAGGAGCAGCCGCGGGCTCGCCATGAGGGCCCGCCCGATCGCCAGCATCTGCTGCTCGCCGCCGGACAGGGTGCCCGCGACCTGACGCCGGCGTTCCAAGAGCCGCGGGAAGAGGTCGAAGACCCGGTCGAGGTCCCGCTTGACGGCATCCGTCTTGCGGTCGCGGCGGGCGTACGCGCCCATGTTGAGGTTC
>JAJXUB010000118.1 GCA_021783215.1 Actinomycetes bacterium
CTCGACGCCGTGGGGAACGGAGCCGGGCGGAGGGCGAGGCGGCTCAGAGCCAGCCGAGGCGGTCCTTGAGCAGGGTGTAGCCGACGAAGGCGACGACGTCGAGGAGCGTGTGGGCGACGACGAGCGGTCCCACGCGCCTGGTCCGCCGGTAGACCCAGCCGAAGACGAGCCCCATGACGGCGTTGCCGAGGAACCCGCCGAAGCCCTGGTAGAGGTGGTAGGCGCCTCGGATGAGCGCCGACGTCACCATGATCCGCGACGCCGACCAGCCGGCCTGGCCCCAGCGAGTGAAGAGGTAGCCGATCATCGTCACCTCCTCGAGGACGGCGTTGCCCGCGGCCGCGAGGACGAGGACGGGGACCGTCCACCAGTGGCTCGTCAGGTTGGCCGCGGCGACCGTCGTGTTGAGCCCGGCCGCGCGAGCCGCGGCGTACAGACCAAGGCCCGGTATGCCGACGCCGGCGGCGAGGAGTGCTCCCCGCCCGAGGTCGGAGAGGGGGCGGCGCAGGTCCGCGCCGAGGCGATGGCGTGCGTCGGGGTCGTCGCGGCGCAGGAGGTGGAGGGCGAGGAACGCGGGGACCACGGGCACGGCGATATTGGCCAGCTGGTAGGCAAGGTCGAGCCACGGGCGGTCCGGGGTCACCGAGCTGTTCATCGACGAGGTCTGGTGACCCAGGGGCGGCCCGATCGTCAGGCGGTTGATGATGTTGAGGACCGACCAGAGGGCCGAGGCGCCGAGCCCGACGCCGAGGACGAGGAACGTCTCGCTGATCAGGGTCCGCCTCGGCGGTGCCTGACGCGTGGGGACGGGGGTGCTCACCCCGGCAGCGTAGGCGGGTCGTCAGGAGAGCGACGGTCCGGCCGTCCCGTGTCCCGGTCCGCCGCGGCGTCGGCGGACCCACGCCGGCGCGCGCGCCGTCCGGCGAGCAGGGCCAGCCCGATGAGCAGGGCAACGACGAGCGGGGCCGCGGCGAGAGCGAGGACGAGGACATCCCCGTAGCCGGACGTCATCCCCGTGCGGGCGGCGAACATTCCTGCGTCTCCTGGCGGTTCGGGCACCGTCGCCTGGCCGGTGCGTTCGGAAGGGGCGGACGCATGCCGCCCTTCTCGAACCTATCCGGGGCGGCGGACCCGCGCAGACGTCCGCCTAGGATCGTCCCCATGAAGGTCCTCTCCGCCGTCGCCTGGCCGTATGCCAACGGCCCGCGCCACCTCGGCCACATCGCCGGGTTCGGTGTGCCGTCCGACGTGTTCAGCCGTTACATGCGGATGGCGGGCCACGAGGTCCTCATGGTGAGCGGGTCCGACGAGCACGGGACCCCGATCCTCGTCGCCGCGGACAACGCCGGCATCACCCCCCGCGAGTTCGTCGACGTCAACCACGCGGTCATCGCCCACGAGCTCGCCGACCTGGGCTGCGCCTACGACCTCTACACCCGGACGACGACGGTCAACCACTACGCGGTCGTCCAGGAGCTGTTCCAGCGGTGCCTCGACAACGGCTACTTCGTCGTCATGAAGCAGCAGGTCGCTCTCGACCCGCGGACCCGTCGCACGCTGCCGGACCGCTACATCGAGGGCACCTGCCCGATCTGTGGCTACGGCGAGGCCCGCGGCGACCAGTGCGACAACTGTGGCAACCAGCTCGAGCCGACCGACCTCATCGGCCCGCGGAGCAAGATCGACGGCGCCACTCCGCAGTTCGGCGAGACGGACCACTTCTTCCTCGACCTTCCGGCCCTCGCGGGCGCCATCAAGGCCTACCTCGACGAGCGCAACGCCTCCGGCACGTGGCGGCCCAACGTCATCAAGTTCAGCCTCAACATCCTCGACGACATCAAGCCGCGCGCCATGACCCGCGACATCGACTGGGGCATCCCGCTGCCTGGAGAGCTGGCCACCCGATTCCCCAGCAAGCGCCTCTACGTGTGGTTCGACGCCGTCATCGGCTACCTGTCCGCGTCCATCGAATGGGCCCGCCGCCAGGGCGATCCCGAGAGGTGGCGCGCCTGGTGGAACGACCCGGACGCCGTCTCCTACTACTTCATGGGCAAGGACAACATCACCTTCCACGCCCAGATCTGGCCCGCCGAGCTGCTCGCGTATGCCGGGAAGGGCGACAAGGGCGGCTCCCCGGGCGTTCTCGGCGAGCTCAACCTGCCGACCGAGGTCGTCTCCAGCGAGTACCTGACGATGGAGGGCAGGCAGTTCTCGACCAGTCGCGGCTACACGATCCTCGTGCGCCACGTCCTCGACACCTATGGCCCGGACCCCATCCGCTACTTCATCTGCGCGGCGGGTCCGGAGTCCCAGGACAGCAACTTCACCTGGGCCGAGTTCGTCCAGCGCAACAACTCCGAGCTCGTGGCCGGATGGGGCAACCTCGTCAACCGGACAGCGGCGATGATCGCCAAGAGCTTCGGGGAGATCCCGCCGCACGCGGACCTCGAACCGGTCGACGAGGCGGTCCGCGCACGCGTGCTCGCGGCCTACGCATCCGTCGGGGACCTTCTCGGCCGGCAGCGGCTCCGGCAGGCGCTCGCCGAGGCGATGCGCGCGGTCGGTGACGTCAACAAGTACGTGACGGACACCGAGCCCTTCCGCCTCAAGGGGGAGGACCAGCGCGAGCGCCTCGCGACCGTCCTGCACACGCTCGCCCAGTGCGTCGCCGACCTCAACATCATCCTGTCGCCGTTCATGCCGCATGCGGCCAACCGCGTCCACCTCGTCCTCGGCGGCGACGGCGAGCTCGTCCCGATGCCCAGCGTCGTGCACGTCGCGGACCTCGACGACGGGCACCCCTACCCCGTCATCACCGGGGACTACTCGCGTATGCCGCGCTGGGAGTCCCACCCGATCCGCGTCGGGTCGCCCGTGGCCAAGCCGACGCCGGTCTTCGTCAAGCTCGACGAGTCCGTCGTCGAGACCGAGCTGGCGGCGGCCGGAACCGACTGAGGCGACAAGGATGGGAGCGTCGGACGGGTCCACTCACGCACGTGTGCCGGAGGCGCCTCACCCGCTGCCGCTTCCCGTCGTCGACAACCACACGCACCTCGACATCTCCCGGGACGGCGCCGGCCCGGTCGACGTCGCCGCCGCGCTCGACCGGGCCGGCGCCGTCGGGGTCGACCGGGTCGTCCAGATCGGGTGCGACCTTCCGGGCGCCCGCTTCACGATCGAGCAGGTGGAGATCCATCGCGCGCTTCTCGGCGGTGTCGCGATCCACCCGAACGAGGCGCCCCGGCTCGCCGCGGCGGGGCAGCTGACAGCGGCCTACGAGGAGATCGAGGCGCTCGCCGCCCATCCGCGGGTCCGTGTGGTCGGGGAGACCGGCCTCGACTACTACCGGACCGACGCCGAAGGACGTCCGGTCCAGCAGGATGCCTTCCGCTGGCACATCGACCTCGCCAAGCGGCTCGGCCGGACCCTGCAGATCCACGACCGGGACAGCCACGACGACGTCCTGCGCATCCTGTCCGAGGAGGGGGCGCCGGAGCGGACCGTCATGCACTGCTTCTCCGGGGACATGGCCATGGCGCGCGAGTGCGTCGAGCGCGGCTACTACGTGAGCTTCGCCGGCACGGTGACCTTCAAGAGCGCGCGGGCCCTGCGTAACGCCCTCTCCGTCATCCCCCTCCACCGACTGCTCGTCGAGACGGACGCGCCGTACCTGACGCCGTCCCCCTGGCGCGGCTCCCCGAACGCGCCGTACCTCCTCCCGTTGACCGTCCGGGCCATGGCCGACGTCCTCGGGGTGGACGTCCCCGCTCTCTGTGTCGCGATCGACACGAACTCCGAGGCGCTGTACGGGCCCTGGTGACCGTCGTGGTCCCTCGCGAGACGCGGGGCCGAGGTGTCGGGAGCCCCGGAGTCCGGTCGGGGTCTCGCTCGGACCGGGGCGCACCGAGGCGCCCGCCTGCGGGGCGTCGCGTTACCGAAACTTGACCTTTGCCGCCGAACGATGTCATCGTGTCGGGGTTGGCCGGGGCGATGTCCCGGGCAGCGCGGACCAGCGAAGGGCGTCGGACGTCGGTGTCACACCGGCGGTCGCGCCCTCGTCGCATTCCTGGCCCGTGTGACGTGTGAGTCCCCTGAGTCGCATGTCTCAGCCGGTGTCTGCCGGCTGCCTGCCCGCCGTCGTGCCCGGGAAGCACGAACCTCGGAGCAATCTTGATCTCACGTCCAGTCCGTTATCTCGCCATCGGTCTCGCGGCCGCAACGGTCGCCTCCGGTGGCGTTGCTGTCGCCGCGTACCACAAGACCCTCTCCCTCTCCGTCGACGGCCAGACGCGAGCCGTGGCCCTCTTCGGGAGCACCGTCAAGGACGCCCTCGACCATGAGGGCATCCGGGTGGGGGACCACGACATCGTGGCTCCGGGTCTCGGCTCGGCCCTGCACGACGGAGAGACCGTCGTCGTCCGCTACGGGCGTCTGCTCGACCTCACGATCGATGGCCGCACCGAGAAGGTCTGGACGAACGACACGACGGTTGGGACGGCGCTGAGTGACCTCGCCCTTCGCAACACCGACGGCGCCGTTCTGTCGGCATCCCGGTCGATGACGATCGGGCGCCAGGGCCTGAGCCTGACGATCACGACGCCCAAGCGGGTGACCCTGACGGCCGATGGCAAGACGCGCACGGTGACGACGACGGCCGCGGACGTCGCAGCGCTGCTCGGCGCCGAGCACCTCACGCTCGGGGCCTACGACGAGCTCGCCCCTGCGGCGTCGACGACGGTCACGGCGGGGATGAAGGTCACCGTCCGGCGGGTCGTCATCAAGACGGTCACCGAGAGCCAGCCGATCGCCCATGCCACGACAAGGCAGCCCTCGAACGCCCTCTACGCGGGTCAGCAGCAGACGAGCGTCGTCGGCAAGGACGGCGTCAAGGTGCTGACGATCCGCCAGGTGTGGGTCGACGGCAGGCTCCGGAGCAGCACGACGGTCTCGACGAAGGCGACGACCCAGCCGGTCACCGAGGTCGTCATCGTCGGCGCGAAGCAGCAGCCCGTGGTCACCGCCGCTCCGTCGACGTCGACGTCGACGTCGGCCTCCGGCGCCGGCCTCAACCTGGCCAACTCGGCCATGTGGGACCGGATCGCCCAGTGCGAGTCCGGTGGCAACTGGCAGATCAACACCGGCAACGGCTACTACGGCGGCCTCCAGTTCGACTACAGCTCGTGGCTGGCCAACGGAGGCGCCGACTTCGCCCCCCGCGCCGACCTCGCGACCCGCGACCAGCAGATCACCGTCGCGAACCGCTACTACGCGCGCGCCGGGCTCTCCCCGTGGGGCTGTGCCTGGGCCGCCTGACGAGTGCTGCTCCTGACCGCCCGTCCCCGGCCAGGGGGCGGGCGGTCAGGTGCCGCTAGTGTCGCGCGTCGTTAATTGATTTACAGTCTGTCGTCTTCGAGAATGGGGCATGGCCACTGCAGCTTTGGTGATCGGCGACGAAGACCGGGCGACGCTGGAGTCGTGGGCGCGGTCGCGGTCGATCCGGGCGAGTTATGTGGAGCGGGCCCGGGTCGTGCTCGCGGTCGCGGACGGGAAGGGCACCTCGGGCACGGCGCGGGAGGTCGGGGACTCGCGCCCGACGGTGATCAAGTGGCGCGATCGGTTCGCGCAGCTCGGGATTTCGGGACTGGATGACGAGCCGCGCCCGGGCCGGCCGAAGATGGTCGACGACTCGGCGATCATCGCCGCGACGCTGGAGCCACCACCGCAGGCGCTGGCGGTGACGCACTGGTCGAGCCGGTTGCTGGCCAGGCACCTCGGGGTCGGGGACGCGACGGTAGCCCGGGCGTGGCGCAGGTACCGGGTCCAGCCGTGGCGCCGGGAGACGTTCAAGTTCTTCACCGACCCGCAGCTGGAGGGCAAGGTCAGAGATGTCGTGGGCCTGTACCTGAACCCGCCGGAGAAGGCGATCGTGCTGTGCGTGGACGAGAAGTCGCAGATCCAGGCGC
>JAJXUB010000119.1 GCA_021783215.1 Actinomycetes bacterium
CGTCCGCGGCAACACGCAGCGGGCCCTGGTCCGCATGCTCCGCGAGGCCGGCGCCGCGGAGGTCCACGTCCGCATCTCGTCTCCGCCCGTGCGGTGGCCGTGCTTCTACGGGATCGACTTCGCGACCCGGGCCGAGCTCATCGCGACCGGGCTCGGCGTCGACGAGGTGTGCAACTCCATCGGGGCGGACAGCCTCGGGTACATCTCCGAGGAGGGGATGATCGCCGCGACCGGGCAGGCGCCCGACGCCCTGTGCACGGCGTGCTTCACGGGGTCCTACCCGGTGCCGCTGCCGTCGGACGAGCGGCTCGGCAAGGACGTCCTCGAGCTCGAGCTCCCCGTCGACGTGCCAGGGGGCCGCGCCCCCTCAGGTCCGCGGACGGTGCACCACACCCGGGCGCCGCTGGACGTCGAGGGGGTCGCGACGTCGGCCGCGGGGGGCGCCCAGGACGCGCTGCTGCGCCCGTGACGTCGGTCGACCTCCGGCCGCTGACGCCGCTCGACGCGCCGTCGGTCCTGGCCCTCAACGCTGCCGATGTGGAGCTCGTGTCGCCGATGGACGCCGCGCGCTACGACTACCTGTGCGGTGTCGCGTCGATCGCCGATGCCGTCGAGGTCGACGGCCGGTTCGCCGGGTTCGTCCTCGTCATGGCGAGCGGGGCGGCCTACGACTCGGAGAACTTCGCGTGGTTCACCCGGGAGGTCACCGAGCCGTTCGGGTACCTCGACCGGATCATCCTCGCGCCGTCCTGCCGTCGCCTGGGGGTCGGCGGCCGGGTGTACGACGACGTCGAGGGGCGGGTCGCGGCGTCGGGGCGCGCCCTCATGTGCCTCGAGGTCAACGTCGACCCGCCGAACGAGCCGTCGCTGGCGTTCCACCGGCGGAGGGGCTACGCCGAGGTCGGCCGGCTCGGTGAGCAGGGCCACGTCGTCGCCCTCATGACGACCTCGCTTTCCGGTCAGTACGGCTAGCGCACGTGCTGTAGCCCTGTCGCCGCATCGCTCGGTTCGAGGTAATCGAGGACCGGAGCCCGGTAGCGGATTACCTCGACCCGGCGCAACCTACGCCCATTCGAGGTAATCGGGGGCCGGGGGCCGGTAGCGGATTACCTCGACCCGGCGACGGCAACCCACCGGCGAGACTCGCACAGCTGCCACCCGGCATACACCTGGTCGAGAAACGTCGCGCCGAAGAGCCGCAGCCCGACGAGGTCGATCCGCAGAACGGTGTCATCGGCAAGGGTCACCGCATTGGCCCGGAGGTTGTCGTCGGCGACGGACAGCCCCTGCCGATGGCCCGAGCCGTCGACCTCGACGACGAGGCCGTTGCGCCACCGGACGTCGAGGTAGATGCGCCCGTTCGGCCCACGCGCGAGGACCTGCCGCTCCGGTTCGGGGAGGCCGCGTATGCGGCACCAGCCGGCGAAGTCCAGCTCGCCGAGCGACTCGGCGCCGTCGGCGATGTCCCGAACGACGCCGTCGATGAAGGCGCGACGGGTGCGCCCATGAACCGAGCGCCGGGCGCGGAGGAGGTGCGCGCCGGAACAGAGCCGCTGCTGGACGGGCAGGCACAGGATGAGGGCCGCCTGCCGGTCCGTGACCGCCCAGTGAGCGGCATGGATCGCCGCGACCGCCGGGCGAGCTCGCGGAACCCCGGACGGAGCGAGATCCACCGGCGAGCGCCGGATCAGCTTGTGGATGACGACCCCGGGGACCGGCTCGATGTCATGGCGATGGACGACGGACACGTGGATTCGGTCCTCGTCGAAGCCGGTCATCCCGGCGGCCCGAAGGGCCGACACGCCGTCGAGGACGGCCACGTCCTCGCCCACCTCCCAGATGGCCCTCCACCCGAGCGCGTAGGCGTCCAGCGGTCCCGTGTGCAGGGCGACCGTCTGGCGCCCGTGGAGACGCCACCGTCCGGCGGCCACCTCACGCCGGACCATGCGGTGGTCGACGCCGAGGTCGCGAAGGGCACGGCGTGGCAGGACCCCGTGAAAGCTCTCCGCCAGCCTGCTGGCGTCCTGCCGGCGCATCTGTGTCGTCCTCATGGTCGGGATCGTCCTGCGGCGCCCCACGACGCGACGGCGGTGACGCTGGGCCTGGGGACAGCCACGTCGCGCGACGCCGCCTGTGGATGACGCGACCAGAACCGGCATACGAGATCGGCCGTCTCTGCGCCGCCCCCCATCCCTTCGAGGTAATAGCCGACCGGATCCCGGTAGCGGATTACCTCGACCCGAGCGAAGGCTCGCCGCTGTCGAGGTAATAGACGACCGGATCCTGGTAGCGGATTACCTCGACCCGAGGGAGAGCCCGGGGGAGCGCACCTCCGATCGGGTGGGGGCGACGCCGAGCTCCTCGGTCTGGAGGGCCCAGAACGCCGCGAACTCGGCGATGAGCGCCAGCTCGAGCCAGAAGAACCATGACCCCCACCGCGGCAACGCCAGATGGAGAAGCGGCAGGCCGACGAGCGTCGCCGCCATCGAGACCGCCACCCCCGCGTACCGGTTCGCGTAGTCGGCACGCGTCGGCAAGGCCCCGTGACGGGCGCTCTCGGCCCGGGCGTACCCGATGGCGTTGGCGACCGCAACGGCGATCATCCCGGCGAACATCGCGACGGCCGCGACGTCATGGCCGTGGGCGACCGTCGCCTCGCGGGCGAACGCCAGGCACGCGACCCCGATGACGAGCACGATCCCGGCGACGACGAGGGCGGCTCGCGTCGCGCGGAGGTCGGCCGCGTCCACTGGCCGGTCGTCGACCAGCCCGTCCCGTCGGGCGAGCCGACGGCCGACGAGGACCGTCACGGCGCCGACCGCGAGGAGGGACCACACGTTGTTCGTCACAGACGAGGTCAGCTCGGCCTCGGTCGGCAGGTTCGTGACGGCACACGTCCGGTCCAGCGGCGGCGGGATGAGCGCGACGACGAACGCGAGGAAACCGGACGCCCCGAGCGCGGCGTCCTCGAAGGCCGTGTTGCCCTTGTACACGATGAGCGAGGCGCCGACGGCGCAGAGAACGCCGACGAAGACGGGCCGCACCGGCGTGAAGTAGTACGCGCTGACCGAGTGCTGGATGCACGCGTGCCCGTCGGTGGCGATGCGCGCCGCGACGCTGACGACGAGCAGCAGCACCAGGAGCAGGATCCCGAGCCTGAGGTGGAGGTAGGTCCTCGACCAGGCGGTCCGCATCGGCATCGACGTGTCCACAGCTCGGACCATAACGCCGGCCGGCTCACCTCGCGCGGCCACGGCACGTGCGCGTATGCCGTCCCCTCGACCGGACGGAGCCTCAGCCCCAGGTCGTCAGGCCCGCGCGGTCGTGCTCGCCGTCGGGCCAGACGGCCCGGGTGATCCCCGCCGCCGCGAGCGCCTTGCGGCACCCCGGGCAGGGCGGGTCCGTGATGTAGGCCGTCGCGCCCTTGGTGTCCCGCGTCGCGAAGAGGAGCGCGTTGACCTCGGCGTGGATGGCGATGCAGAAGCCCTCGGTCCCCGGCCGGTCGTAGTCCCCGAGGCCCGGGACCACGTCATATCCGAGGCTCCCCCGCGGGCAGGCGCCCTCGAGGCAGTCCGGCTCGCCGGGCGCCGCGCCGTTGTACCCCGTCGCGATGATCCGGTGGTCGATGACGAGGACGGCCCCGACCCTCCGCCGGGTGCACTTCGCCCGAGCGGCGACCGCCGAGGCGATGCCGAGGAAGTAGTCGTCCCACGCGGGGACATGCACGGGCAGTGCGACGTCGGGCATGGTCCGGATCGTATGCCGGTCCCTCACCGGACGCGCCACGCGCCCGCGGCGGGCGGCTCGGGCGACGCGACGGCCCCGCCCTCCGCGGTGGTCTCGCCGAACGGCCGCGCCCCGCCACCGCGTCGGCGCACCTGCGCCGAGTCGAGGACGCCCGCCGGGAACGGCAGCCGCGCCACCGCCCGTCGCAGGGCATCGACGTCGAGCGGCGCTCGCGACGCGACGACGACGACGTTGCCGAACCGTCGCCCCTTGAGCACCTCGGTCGCCGCGATGTAGGCCGTCTGCGGCAGGACCCCCCGCGCCGTCGCCTCCACGCGGGCGACCCACCGGAGCCCGGGTTCGTCGGCGAGGTTGGCGAGGAGGACGCCATCGGGGGCCAGTACCCGCGCGCACGCACCGAGGAAGGAAGGAGCGGCGAGCGCCGCGGGGACCCGGCCGCCGGCGTACGCGTCGAGGAGGACGACGTCGGCCGAGGCGTCCCGGAGCGCGGCCAGCCCTGCCTCCCCGGTGACCGGACGGACCCGGATGCGGTGCCCCCGGGGCAGCGGCAGCTCCCGCCGGACGGCGGCGGTGAGCTCGGCGGACGGCTCGAGGACGACCTGCGACGAAGCGGGGCGCGTCACGGCGACCCAGCGCGCGAGCGTCAGGCCCGCTCCGCCGATGTGTGTGACCCGCAGCGGGCCGGCGGGGCTCAACGCATCGATGGCCGCCGCGAGGTGGGTGACGTAGTCGAACTCGAGACGGGTCGGGTCGGAGAGGTCGACGTAGGACTGGGCATGCCCGTCGACGACGACGAGCGCGCCGCCGGTCTCGTCGCGCTCGATGGCGAACCCGCTCCCGGTCACGGACGGCGAGCGTAGCCGCCCGCGGGCTCCCTTACGCTGGACCCGTGACCGAGCAGCCGATGACGTATGCCGCGGCCGGGGTCGACGTCGAGGCCGGGGACAGGGCCGTCGAGCTCATGAAGGAGTCCGTACGGGCCGCGCAGCGGCCCGAGGTCCTCGGCGGCCTCGGGGGCTTCGCCGGGCTCTTCGACGCGAGCGCCCTGACCCGGATGCGCCGGCCCGTCCTCGCGACGAGCACGGACGGGGTCGGCACGAAGGTCGCGATCGCCCAAGCCCTCGACCGGCACGACACGATCGGGTTCGACCTCGTCGGCATGGTCGTCGACGACATCATCGTCTGCGGGGCCGAGCCGCTCTTCATGACCGACTACATCGCGTGCGGCAAGGTCGTCCCGCAGCGCATCGCGTCCATCGTCAAGGGCATCGCCGCCGCGTGCGCGATCGTCGGCACGGCTCTCGTCGGCGGCGAGACGGCCGAGCATCCGGGGCTGCTCGGCGCCGAGGACTACGACGTGGCCGGGGCAGCGACCGGTGTCGTCGAGCACGCGGATCTCCTTGGCCCGCAGCGCGTCCAGCCCGGTGACGTCGTCCTCGCCCTCGCCTCCAGCGGACTGCACAGCAACGGCTACTCGCTCGTCCGCCGCGTCGTCGCCGACGCCGGGTGGGCGCTCGACCGCGATGTCCTCGAGTTCGGACGGACGCTCGGCGAGGAGCTCCTCACCCCGACCCGGGTGTATGCCGCCGACCTGCTCTCCCTCATCCGGGCGGAGGGGATGGACGTCCACGCGTTGTCGCACGTGACGGGCGGCGGCCTCGCCGCGAACCTCGCGCGGGTCCTCCCGGCCGACGTCCATGCGACCGTGGACCGCGCCACGTGGACCCCACCGCCGGTGTTCACAACCGTCCAGTCGCTCGGTCGCGTGCCGCAGCGCGACCTCGAGCGGACGCTCAACATGGGCGTGGGCTTCTTCGCCGTCCTCCCCGCCGACCACGTCGACGCGGCCGCCATGCACCTCGCGGCTCGGGGCGTCGACGCCTGGCCCTGCGGCCGGGTCGAGGCGGCTGAGGACGCGGTGCCGGAGCCGGCATACGAGGTCGTCAGGGGCGCCAAGGGCGTCATGGGCGGCACGGTCCAGCTCGTCGGGACGTACGCGCCCGCCTGAGGCCGCGCGGCCGTCGCGCTGCCCTCAGACGATGGTGATCTGCGGCCCGAACAGGGCCATGGCGTCCAGCGCGCGCTGGTGGTTCTCCGGCGTCGAGCCGGCGCACGCGTCCG
>JAJXUB010000023.1 GCA_021783215.1 Actinomycetes bacterium
GGCCGCGTGGCTCGACGACGACGGCATGCCCGACCCCAGCCAGCCGGTCGGGACGTGGGTGACGGCGCGCATGGTGCACGTCTACGCGGTCGGGCACCTTCTCGGCATACCTGGCTGTCGGCCTCTCGCGCAGCGGGCCCTCACCGGGCTCACCGGCCCGCTGCACGACGACGACCACGGCGGCTGGTTCCCTCGGCGCGACCCGGACGGCACGGTGGCACCCGAGAAGCGGTGCTACGACCACGCGTTCGTCGTCCTCGCCGCCACCTCCGCGGCAGCCGCGGGGCTCGCGGGTGCCGGCGCAGTGCTCGACGAGGCTCTCGCCGTCCTGGGAGACCGCTTCTGGGACGACGAGGCCGGGCTCTTCGTCGAGGCATGGAACGCGGACTTCACCCGCCTCGACGACTACCGAGGCGTCAACGCGAACATGCATGCGGTCGAGGCGCTCATGGCTGCCGCCGACGCGACCGGAGACGACGAATGGCTGCACCGTGCCTCGCGCATCGCCGGGTTCGTCGTCGGCCAGGCTCGGCAGCACGGCTGGCGTATCCCAGAGCACTTCGGCCCGGACTGGACGCCCGACCTGCGCTACCACGACGACCGTCGCGATGACCCCTTTCTGCCGTACGGCGCCACCGTCGGCCACGCCTTGGAGTGGTCGCGGCTCCTGCTGCACCTCGAGGCGGCGGGGGCCTCCGGCGAGCAATGGCTCGAGGCGGCGCGTTCCCTGTATGCCGTTGCGCGCCAGGACGGCTGGTTCGCCGACGGGGCCCCCGGGTTCGTCTACACGACGGACTGGGACGGGACGCCGGTCGTCCGCCGGCGCTTCCACTGGGTCGTCGCGGAGGCGGTCGCCGCGGCAGCAGCACTGGCCCAGCGGACCGGCGAAGCGGCCTACGAGGAGGACTATGCGCGCTGGTGGGACTACGCGGCGACCTCGCTCATCGACCGCGAGAGGGGGTCCTGGCACCACGAGCTCGACTCCGCGAACCGTCCCGCGCACACGGTCTGGCGGGGCAAGCCTGACCTCTACCACGCGCTCCAGGCCACGCTCATCCCGCGGCTGCCGTTGGCGCCCAGCCTCGCGACGGCGGTCGCCCGGGGACTGCTCCGCTGACGGACGCCTGGCTAGACGACCTTCGCGGCCTGGAGGCGTTGCAGTGACAGCCAGCCGAAGGGGATGGGCAGCCAGTACGTCGCCAGCCGGTAGAGCAGCACCGAGGAGACGGCGACCCCGCTGTCGACCCCGACGGCGACGAGGCCTGCCGACATCGCCGCCTCGATTCCTCCGAGCCCTCCCGGCGTCGGGACGGCGGACCCGATGATCGCCCCGGCGAAGTAGACGACGGCGACCGCCGCGATCGGCGTGTGCTGCCCGAACACGCGTGTCGCGCAGACGAGTGCGGCGACGAAGCTCGCGTCGAGCATGAGCGAGCCGACGACCATGCGCGCCACCTTCGACGGCGTGCGGAGGACGCGCATGATCTGGGGCACGACGATCCGCACCTGCGGGAGGATGCGGGCGCGCACGAAGGCCCGTATGCGGGGAACGGCGAGGAGCGCGAGGATGAGCAGGGCGGCCACGGGGAGCGCCGCGACGAGGATGGGCGACGGGGTGAACGCGGCATACGTCCCCGTTCCGGCGATGACCCCGGAGGCGAGCAGGAGGACGGCGTAGCTGCACAGCTGGGCGAGCTGGACCACGCCGATGCTCGCCGCGGCGACGGTCGGAGTCAGCCCGCTGCTGACGAGATAGCGGGTGTTGAGCGCGATGTTGCCGATGGCCGCCGGCGCGACGAGACCGCTGAAGGCGACGGCGAGCTGGGTCATGTAGGTGCGGACGAAGCGCAGCCTCGGTTCGACCGCGCCGGCGATCGACAGCGACGGCCCGGCAAAGGTGGTCGCCGCGAAGAAGACGCATGCCGCGACCCACCACCAGTTGGCGTGGGCGAAGAGAGTCGCGAAGTCGACGCGGGCCAGCTGGGTGAGGATGAGGTAGCCCGCGACGCCGCCACCGACGACGGTGACCAGTGCCCGCGACGTCACGCGCCGGAGCTCGACCGGCGGCGGGGTGACGGTGTCGGGGGAGAGCGCCGTGACGCGCTCGCGGAGGTCGTTGAGGAGGGTCCCGTGCTCCTTGAGTGCGGCCCTGGTCGCGGGGCCGAGCGCGATCTTCTGGAGGACGGGGACGACGCGGGTGACCCGTTCCGCGCCGAGGCTCGACACGGCCGAGTCGACGGCGCGCTCGACCCCGACGGCGATGGCAACGGAGACGAGTACCTGGCCGAGGTCGAGGAGCCGGGTGAGGTCGTCGGCGGCGATGTCGCCGGAGCCGAGCGACGACACCCCTGGGCTGTCCCCGACGAGAAGGACGGCCGGCTCGAGCTCTCGGTGCGTGACGCGGGCCTGCCCTAGGCGCACCGCCATGGCCCACAGGGCGGCCAGCTCCTCGGGGGAGGTGTCGGCGCCACGCTGCGCGAGCAGCGTGCCGGTTGCGGGGCGGAAGGCCAGCACCGCGGAGAAGGCGCCGACCGGCGCAACGCCGAGGATGCGAGGGGCGTGAACGCCGACGCGGGCGAAGGCCAGGGCCATGAGGGTGCGGTACTCGGTCTCCGCCCGGACCGAGAGCGCCGGCCGACGCGTCGACGCACTGCGGAGCCGGAGGCGGCGTACCAGCGAGCGAACCGTGCCGAGCCCGAAGGTGTCGCGGTCGATGACGACGATGTCGACGGGCCCGGATGAGGAGTCCCCTCGGTAGACCCGGTCGCCCTGGGGGTTCCGGTCGATGAGGGTCACACGGTGCAGCGGTATGCCGAGGGAGACGAGCGCCTCGGCGATCTCGCGGCCGGCCGGCAGGGTCGACGCGGTTCCGAGGGCGTAGCGGAGGGCGAGACCGATGGCCCATCCGAAGACGATGGACAGTGCCAGGGACAAGGCGGTGCTCGCGCCGCCGAAGAACGACGTGACGACGGAGGAGCCGACGACAAGGGCGGCCGCCCATTGGTGCCAGCGCCGCCCGGTCACGCGGCACACCGTGAGAAAGGCGACGAGCGAGACGAGGACGGCGGAGACCGGTGTCGTCCGCCCTTCGGCGATGGGGCGCGTGAGGACACCGAGGACGCCGCCGAGGTGTCCGTCCTGGATCCGCTCGTTGATCCACAGGGCGGCGCCGCCGGCGAGGGCCGCCGCGAGCACCGCCTCGACGAGCTGGAGGAAACGGTTGCGGGCGAGCAGGTCGGCGCCGAGGGCGATCGGCAGGAGGATGACCCCGACCCCGCCGGCCCAGCCGAGCAGCGTCAGCAGGACGAGCGGCAGGCCCGTGGTCGCCAGCTGAAGGTCACCCTCCAACGCCGTCGCCGTGCCGACGGCTATGTCGCCCAGCGTGACGGAGACAACGAGGATGCTGACGGCCAGGACCAGCCGGAGCAGGTCGGCCGGGCGGCGGACGCGTCGCGGTACGGGCGGTTCGACGACCTGGACGCCGGCGCGGACCTCCTCGGCGTCGACGTCCAGGCTCGGGTCGGGCCGGGGGCTCAGGACCGGGCCTCCGTCGTGCGGCTCGCCGTGGGACGTGCCTCGGGGGTGGTGATGTGCGCCGCCACGTCGGCGGCGCGCCGGACGGTGGAACGCTCGTCGGTCACGCCTCCGCCCTCCTCCTCCTCCTCGTCCTCGTCGTCGGCGAGCTCCTCGTCCTGGAGGTCGGCGAGCTCGGGGAGCAGCTCGTGGCGTCGGCGGAACGTCTCGATGATCGTGATGACGGCGGCGGCGACGGGGATGCCGATGATCGCCCCCACCGGGCCGAACAGGGCGGCGCCGACGAACACCGCGGCGAGGGCGATCGCCGGATGGACGTCCATGGTCCGTCGGCTGATCCTCGGGGTGAGGATGTAGTTCTCGACCTGCTGGTAGACGGTGGCGAAGATGAGGATCCACAGGGCGCTGACCGGGCTGTTCGCCAGGGCGAACAGGCAGGGGAGGAGCACCCCGATGTACGTGCCGATCGTCGGGATGAACTGGCCGACGATACCGACGACGACGCCGAGCGGAAGCCAGAACGGGACGTCGATGAACCAGAAGAACGCGCCATGGGCGATGGCCGAGACGACGGCGAGGATCGCCTTGGAGACGACGAAACCGCCGGTCTTCTCGACGGCGATGGTCCACACGGTGACGAGGACCGGCTGGTACCTCGGCGGGAGGAACGAGCCGATCGTCTGACGGAGGGAGATGCTGTCCGCCGAGAGGTAGTAGGCGAAGACGAGGATCGTCAGGGCGTCGAAGAGGAAGGCGAGGACCGACCCGAAGACTCCGAGGAGGCCCCCGCCGTAGTTCTGGACGAGGCTGGCGATCTTCGAGGGGGTGAGGTTGAGGCTCCCTGCGACGCTCCCGGCGTTGATCTTCGTCTTGAACGTCGAGTTGACCCATTCGAGGCCGGAGGTGACCGCTCCGGGCAGGGCCTTCTGGAGGGCGTCGATCTGGGCGAGGAAAAGCTGCCCGAAGAGTGCCCCGACCCCGATGACGATGAGGACGAGGAAGAGCAGGGTCAGGGCCGAGGCGACCCCTCGCTTGATCCCTCGGCGCGTCTGCATGAGGACCATCGGCTCCATGGCGATGGACAGGAGCCACGCGATGAGCAGGATGAAGAGGAAGGAGCTCAGGGCCCGGAACATCCATAGGGCGAGGATGAGCAGCGCGACGACGACGGCGACGATGACGGCGGAGCGTTTCGTGCTGGCCGGCGTCATGGCGACCCACTGGGGATGGGCGTCGACACGTCCGGCGAGCAGCTGGGCGTGGTGTCGGCCCGGCTCGCGCGGCGTCCCCACGGCTGGCTGAGTCATCGCTGGTCAGCCTAGACGCTTCGAGGTGACCGATCGGGATGCTGAGGCTTCGCGGCCCATCAGGTCGCCGGGACGCGGACGACGAGGGCGCCGGCGTCGACGGACAGCTCGAGGCGTCCGGTCGGTTCGAGGACGTCGCCGTCGAGCTCGACCTTCTGCGGCGGATCGACCGTGATGAGCAGATGCGCGCCCGTGGCGCGGTCGATCGTGCTCGACGCCGAGGCCTCCTTCTGCCGCAGGATGTCGGCCGCAGTGGCCGCCCAGCCGGCGGCTCCGTCCGGGGTCAGGACGACGGCGTCGAGGAGCCCGTCGTCGACCTGGGCCTCGGGGATGAGCCGGATGCCGCCTTGGAGCGTGCCGCAGTTGCCGACGACGACGGTCCGTGCCTCGAACCGCGATGCGCGCCCGTCGATGTCGAGGCGGACGTCGAACGGCTCGCCCCGGAGGTTGCGCAGCCCGGCGAGCACGTAGGCTCCCCACCCCACTGTCTCCTTGAGCCCCTCGGGGGCGTCGTCCATGACCGCGGCGTCGAATCCGAGCCCCGCCATGACGACGAAGGCCTCGCGCCGACCGCCCTCGGGATGGGCCCAGCCGACGTCGATCGTCCGGTCGGCACCGGTCCACGCCACCTCGACGGCATCCCGGAGCTCGGCGTAGGGGACCCCGAGATTGCGCGCGAGAAGGTTCCCCGTGCCCCCCGGGAGCAGTCCGAGTGGGACCCCTGTGCCGGCGACCGCCTCGGCGACGGAGCGCACCGTCCCGTCACCGCCGAGAGCGCAGACCAGCGTCGCGCCCGCGTCCAGCGCCCGTCGGGCCTGTCCGTGCCCGGGGTCCTCCTTCGTCGTCTCGAGGAAGGTCGGGACGGGGCCGCCGGCTCCGCGGAGTGCGTCGGCGACGTCACGCTCGACCCGGTCGAGGGTGCCCTCGAACTTTGCCGGGTTGACGATGACGGCAACCGAGGGACGTGAGCTCATGGACTCCGAACGTACTCGTGACGCGGCAGGATGGGCCTACGGACGTCTGTGCCGAGCCGCGGAGGAGGCGACGAGTGCCCGCATACCTGGTCGTCGTCCTCGTGGTCTTGGGGGTCAACCTGCTCCCGGCCTTCGGTCCCGCGACGTGGACGTTGTTGGTGCTCTTCAGGATCCACCAGCACCTCAACCCGGTCGCTCTCGTCCTTCTCGGCGCCTTGGCCGCCGGCACGGGTCGCTACGTCCTCGCGACGGCGTTCCGGCTGCTCCGATCCCGCTTCAGCGACGCGCGCCGCGCCAACCTCGCGGCGGCTCAGGAGTACCTCACGGGTCACCGCGGGCGCTCGCTGGCGGCTCTCGGCCTCTTCGCCCTCGCACCTCTGCCGTCCGCCCAGCTGTTCGAGGCGGCCGGCGTCCTCGGGATGCCGCTGCGCGGCCTGACGGTCGCGTTCTTCTGCGGTCGGCTCGTCAGCTACTCCCTCTACGTCGCAGCGGCGAGCATCGCCGAGCGGTCGATGGGCGAGGCGTTGACCAGCGCCTTCTCCTCGCCGTGGGGAATCGCCCTCCAGGTCGCCATGCTCGTCGGCGTAGCGCTGCTGGCCCGGCTCGACTGGCGGACGCTGCTGGCGCGACGCGTGGGCCCGTCGACCACCCCTGGATCCGGTTAGCCTCGGGGCCTTCGCGGGGTGCCGCGCCACGCTTGCCCGACCGTGCCCTCCGGACCGCCGGTACGACGAGCCTCAGGCGGAGCATGACCGCGGTCGCGACGACAGCGGACTCGGCGGCCGGCCGTCAACCGCAGGGGCTGCGACCGGAGAACCCGAGGGCTACGGCGCGAGGGTCCCGATCTGGGAGGTCGCCAGCTCGTTGTCGGGACGCCCTTGACCGCCATGCTGACCGGTGAACGCGGCGGTGCCGTCCGTGCCGCACAGGGCGAGGATCGGACCCGAACCGCCGGGATGCTCGCCGATCCACTGCGTGACGTCGTACACGCCACCGTTGATGACCGTCCAGCACGACGACGACGTGCGGTGCAGCTGCACCTGCGCCAGCGTGTAGGTCCCGCGTGCCTGGGTGGTCGGCGACACCGCCTGCAGGGCGGCGGCCGCGCTGGTCGTCGCCGGCGCTGCCGTGGCGCGCGCCGCCACCCGGATGGCCGGGATGCGGCCGGCCCAGGCCGCCTGGGCCCCGGTGTGACCGACGACGGTGGTCAGGACGGTCACCCCGATGGCGAGGACCGCGGCTACCCAGCCCGTAGCTCGCTGGAACCCCGTCTGGGGACGGTCGTGCCGGACCATGAGAAGCCAGTAGCCACCGACGAGGAAGAGCACGAAGGCGGCGGCGGGAAGGACGTTCCCGAGCCGGGCATGTTCCAACG
Source organism: Actinomycetes bacterium (assembly GCA_021783215.1). GTDB lineage: Bacteria > Actinomycetota > Actinomycetes > Actinomycetales > Dermatophilaceae > JAJXUB01. The sequence continues at coordinate 7,191 of JAJXUB010000023.1, forward strand.
GCCGGCCGAGGTGGGTGGCCAACGCCTCGCCGGACTGCCTGGCGAGGACTGCCGCGCCCAGGCCGACGAACAGCCCGAGGAGGGTGAGCGTCGCGTAGCGGACCCGCCAGCTCGGCACGAGGACGAGCCCGACGAGCCCGAGCGCCGCCAACGGCAGGATGACGACGGCGAAGTGGACCAGCAGCGGGTGTGCGGGCAGCCCGAGGAGGAGGTCGAAGGGACCACCGGTACTCTCCCGCGCCTGCGCCGGGACGGTGGCGGCGAGCGCGGGGAGCGCGGGGAGCGCGGGCATGGGCGCCACGGTAGGACGCACGGACGGCTCGTCGCATCGTCGGGGAGGTCGTTGGGACAACTTCATGGGAAGGTCTCAGGAACGGCGGCCACCCGGGCAGTCGAGGAGGACGGACACGCCAGGTCGGTCAGCCGGCGGCGACGAGGGCGTGGACGAGCGCCGACACGCGCAGCGCCGGTTCCGTGACACCCGGGCTGAACCCGAGCCGGACGACGACGAGCCGGGCCGACGGGACGACGAAGATCCGCTGGCCGTCGTGCCCGTCGGCGTAGTACGCGTCCGGCGGCAGGCTCGTGTCCGCGAGTGAGCCGTCGGCGAGCCGGTTCGCCCACCAGCCGGCGGCGTACCCGGCGTCCTCGGCCTTGGCCACCGGGGTGACCGTCGTCGTCTGAGCCATCCATCCCTCGGGGAGCAGCCGCCGACCGTTCCACACCCCGTCCTGGAGGGCGAGCTGCCCGACGGCCGCCCAGTCGCGCGGGGTCGCCCACATGTACGAGCTGGCCACCGGTGTGCCGACGGCGTCGGGCTCGAGCACCGCCGACGACAGACCGAGCGGCGCGAACAGCTCCCGTCGCGGCAGGTCGGCCCCCTCGCCGGTCCGTTGGGCGAGGATCCCGGCGAGGAGCGTCGTGCTGCCACTCGAGTACTGCTCATACGTGCCCGGCACGTGCGCGAGCGGGCGCGCGGAGACGTAGGCCGCCATGTCCGGCTCGAGGTAGAGCATCCGGGTGATCGGCGTGCCGAGCGAGTAGGTCTCGTCCCACGACAGCCCACTGGTCATCCGCATGAGCTCGTCGACGGTGATCTTCGAGCGGTCGTCGGTCCACGTGGGCCGCAGATGGTCGTCGGTGATCTTGACCGAGCCGTCGAGGACGAGCCGGCCGACGAGCAGGCTCGTCACGCTCTTCGACATCGACCAGCCGAGCTGGGGCGTCGTCGACGTGAAGCCGTCGGCATAGCGCTCGGCGACGAGGCGGCCGTCCTTGACGACGATGATGGCCCGCGTGCCGGGGGCGCCGAACGCCGTCGCGACGGCGGCGTCCACGGTCGGGTCCGCCGCCGGTGGCGGCGCGTCGGTGAAGGGGTTGCCGGAGCTCGTGACGGCGGTCGGCCGCCCGAAGCTCGGCTGCTTGGCGGACAGCGTGCATCCGAACCCGTCGGCATACCAAGCCTTCTGGCCGGCGAGGACCCCGAGGAGCGTCGCTCGGGCGGTTCGCGCCGTGCCGTCGACGGAGGTGCGCAGATAGGGCACGAGCGGGTTGGGCGGGAGGTCGCTCTGCGGGTTCTGCCGTCCGGCCACCTGCGTGACGGCGCAGGCATTGTGCGCGGCGTAGCCGGTGCCGGTGAGCAGGAGCGGTCGCTCGTACCAGTAGCCGCCCACGAGCGCGACGACGACGAGGACGACAAGGCCGAGAAGGATCCGGCGCACCCAGCGCATGGCGGCAACCTACTGCGGCAGGACCTCGAACACCGGGTGTTGCCCCGCGACGCCCTGATAGGCCGCGGTCGGCCGTCCGGGCGGCACCGGGATGTGGGGCCGCCCGCCGGGAACCTGGTCCACATAGGCCTTGATGACGGGAGCCCGGTCGCGGACGGGTACCTCGACGAGCCGGACCGCACGCGTATGCCGACCCCGCAGGACCACCTTCCCGTCGGCGGCGCGGACGTTCCGCGTCCACGCGCACTCGCCGAGCATCGAGACGAGGTACTCGTGGCCACCGGTCCACGTCAGCCCCAGGGGGAACCGCCGGATCTCGCCGGAGCGGCGGCCGCGCACCTCGAGGGTGACCCAGCGGCTGGGGAGGACGCCGAGTCCGAAGACCGTGGCCCAGAGCCGGGCATAGCGTCGAGCGACGGCGTCGCCCCGACCGCCTGCATACATCTGCCGCAGACGGCGGGACATGAGGCTGTCGGGTCGGTAGAGACGCGGCATGGGCATCACACACCACGCCCGACCCGCGCGGTCCGGAGCGCGGCGGCGACGTCGACGGGCACCGGCGCCCTCCTCGGGTGATGTAACACGCTGGGCTCTCATGAGATACTACGTCTCATGAGAGCCCAGCGTCAACCAGTCCCGGATGCCGGGCAGCGGCTCATCGACACCGCCGTCGACCGAATCCGCCGCGAGGGCATGTCCGTCGGGCTCGACCACCTGAGCCTCGAACGCGTCATCGCCGAGTCGGGCGTCTCGCGGGCGACCGCATACCGGCGCTGGCCGCGCAAGGCGGACTTCCTGCGCGACGTCCTCGTGACGGTCGTCCGCTCGACTCGGCTGGAGTGGGAGAGCGCCGGGGACCTCGACGGGATCGCGGCGCTTGTCGGCGGTCGGGCACGCGACCTGCAGACGGCGCAGGGGCGACGCAACCTCGTTGTCGAGAGCCTGCGTCTGTCCGTCACGGCCGATATCGAACGCCTCGCCCGGTCGCCGTCCTGGCGCACGTACGTCGCCATCACGGCGACCTGCCAGGGTCTGCCCGCCGGTGACCTCAGGGGCGACGTCGAACGTGCCCTCGTCGAGATGCAGGAGACCTTCGTCGCGCACCGGGCGGCCGTCTACCGGCGGCTTCCACCACTCCTCGGCTACCGGCTCGTGCCGCCCCTGGCCGACGCGGACGGCTACCTCGTCATGTCCGCGGCGGCCGGGGCGATGATGACGGGCATCGTCGTCACGGCGGCGGCACGGCCGAAGACCATGACGGAGACGACTCGGCTCGCCGCGTACGGCTCGACGGAGGTCGCGGACTGGAGCCTGCCCGCACACCACCTTGTCGGCGTCGTTCTCGGCCATCTCGAGCCGGACCCGCGCGTGCGATGGGGCGCGGCTCAGGTCGCCCGTTCGCTCCGGACGCTGGAGGAGCTGGCGGGCGCGCTCGGGGAGCTGCGACCCACAGGCGGCTCATAAGGAGTGCGAGCACAGTGGCGCCATGATGCGACCCGGATTCCATGTCGTTGGGGCGTTCTTCGGGCTTGCCCTCTCGCTCCTGTTCATCGCGGCCCTCGTCGTCCTGTTCGTCCACCTCATGCGGGGCAGCCGGAACGTCGAGCCGTTTACCGGTCCCGGCGGCCCGTACGGCCGCCCCGGCACCGCGCCGGCGCCGTCGACCGCGTTGGCCCTCCTCGACGACCGGTTCGCTCGTGGAGAGATCGAGGCCGAGGACTACCGGGTCCGGCGGGCGCTCCTCATGGGCCAGGAGGCTCCGGCGCCGCGAGGGGTGCCCCCGGAGCAGCCGCCTGCGGCGCACTCCGGCCCGGCAGGCGACGCGGGTCCGAGCGCCTGAGCCCCGGCAGCAGGGCCGCGCTCGCAACGAGCGACGCGCCCGCCATGAGGGCGGCCACGCGCCCGGCGCCGACGGAGCCCCCGCCGATGGACTGCGCGACCGCTCCGGCGATGGTCGCGCCGAGCGCCTGGCCCACCATGAGCCCGGTCCCGTACAGCCCGAAGACCTGACCGCGGACGTCATCGGAGGTCTCGTGCACGAGCCGCTCCTGCAGGGGCAGTGCGGCGGGGTAGCCGAACGCAGCCGCCGCGGCGAGGAGAGCGGCGAGCCAGACCGGCGGATGCAGCGCGAACGGGAGGAACCCGACGCCGAGCACCACCCGCAGCGGCACGATGAGCCGGTCGCGGACGTGCTCCGGAACGAAGCGGCCGATGACGATGTCGCCGGCGAGCATGCCGCCTGCCGCCGCGCCGAGCAGCCAGCCGCCGTGCGTGCCGGCATACGGGATGAACATGGCCTCGCACCCGACGACGAGACCGTTGGGGAGCCAGCTCATGACGTAGATGGGCCGGACGACGGCGGAGCCGAGGAGGGCGCGGTTGACCGAGCGCGTCCGGTCGACGATCCGACCCTCGCCCCGCGGCGGGTGGTCGGCGAGGCGCCACCGGGCGAGGGCCGCTCCGAGCAGGCTCAGACCGCCGGAGAGGACGAAGAGGTTCGTCGCCGAGAGCCAGAGCAGGAGGATCGCCCCGATGGCGTTGCCGATGATCTGCATGCCGCCGACGGTGATGTTCAGCGCGGAACGGCCGAGGACGAAGGCATCGGGCGGGACGATGTCGCCGAGGAGGGCCATGACGGTGCCCCCGGTCGCCGCCGCGACGACGTAGCCGACGGCGAGAAGCGCGAATCGGCACCAGACGGGCAGACCCGGGATGAGCTGGAGAAAGTCCGTCGCCCCCGCCGTGACCCCGACGAGGACGATCGCCGTCCGCGGCCGCATGAGGTCGGACCCGGCGAGAAGGAAGTGGCTCGTCACGAGCTGGACGAGTGGGCCCCCGAACATCGCGAGCGCCGTGAGCAGCGGCGAGCCCGTCGTCTGGTACATGACGGTGCCCAACGCCAGGCCGCCGATGACGACGCCGGCCATGAAGGCGCACCGGGAGACGAACAGGGCTCGGAACTCCCCGATCCCGAAGATCTCACGGTAGGTGCGCACGAGGGTCAACTGTGCTCCGGCGGCCTGGTCGGCTCAACGTCGCATGCGCTTCCTGAGGTACTCGCGAAGGTAGGGGACGGCGAAGTCGACGCGTCCGTAGCCGGCGGGAGCGATGAGGGCCGTGGCGATCAGACGCAGGCGGTACTGGCTCGCATAGCCGGCGCTGACGCCGAGGCGAACGGCGATGTCCCCCATGCGCGTCGGGCCGTCGTCGAGTGCCATGGCGTCGAGGAAGGCGCGGTCGACCGCGGACAGGTCGGCGAGGGCGGGCTCGTGGACAAGCCGGCCGACGCGGCGCCGGGCTGAGGCGACCCCGCGGCGCGCATGCTCGGCGGTGATCTGCCGGGACGTCCGGTCGACGTCCCACATCGCGTGACCGACGAGCTGGACGAGGAAGGGGTAGCCGTGCGTGCCCTGGGCGGCGACGGCCAGCGCCTCGTCGCCCATCGTCCGTCCCGCCGCGAGGACCGGGTCGTGCAGGGCGAGGTCGACCGCGGGGTCCGAGACGTCGCGCAGGGGGACCCGTTCGGCTCGCCGGAGGAACGTCAGCACGTCGTCCCGGAGGAGGGCGTCGACCGCCGCCGGCAGGCCGGCCGCGGCGAAGGCGACGTCGCGGCCCTCGCGGAAGGCGTGCTGGACGGCCTGAGCGATCACGCGGAGGTCGGTCAGCGCCGCGCGGTGGACCTCGTCAAGGGTGATGAGGACACCCGTGCCGTTGGGCCGGAGCAGGTCGGTGAGCTCGGCGAGCTGCGAGCGCAGCGTGGGCGTCCGCGGATGCCGCTCCGCGCGCGTCCGCGTGACCCCGCCACCGAACGTCGCACCGCTGACCGACACACTCGTCACCTCCGAGCGGCCCTCTTCGGGGTCGGCGTAGGCGAGCAGTGCCGGCAGGTCGCTCGTCGCGAGCTCCTCGGCCACCCCGGGGCGGGTCGACTGCGAGATGACGAGCCAGCCACGGGTCTTGGCCAGGTCCTCGACGGCGTTGAGCATGACCGTCTTGCCGGAGCCGCGGGGGCCGGTGAAGAGCGTTGCCCGCCCGGGAGCCCCCGGGCCTTCGTCGAGGGCGTCGACGAAGGCGGCCAGCTCGGGGTCCCGTCCGGCCAGACGCGGCGGCGTGACACCGAACGTCGGCGTGAACGGGTTCGTCCCCCACGTCCTGTCGGCCATCGGCCACCGCCTCCCTGGCTGTGCTTCAGGTCGTTCTAGCAGTCCACACCGACATTCGACGATCGCCGTGTATCTGGTCGTCTACCGATGCCGCTAGAGGGCGGCAGACGAGGCGATCGTCGGTCCGGGCACGCCGGTGCGGCAGGATGTCGCCGTGCCCGCCGTCATCGCCCACCGGGGCGCAAGTCACGAGCTGCCGGAACACACGCTGGCGGCCTACGCGGCGGCCCTCGCCTCCGGTGCCGACGGTGTCGAGTGCGACGTCCGGCTCACGGCCGACGACCACCTCGTCTGCCTTCACGACAGCCGCGTCGACCGGACGTCCAACGGCCATGGTGCGCTCTCGCGCATGGAACGCGCCGCCGCGGAACGGCTCGACTGGGGGGCCTGGAAGGGACTGCCCGGTCAGGGCCTGCTGACCCTCGACCGGTTGCTCGACCTCGTCCTGACGGCCCGCCACCCGCAGGAGATCCTCTTCGAGGTCAAACATCCCGTCCGCCCCGCCGGACGCGTCGAGCGCGCCCTCGCCGACGCTCTCATCGCCCGCGGTCTGACCGGAGCCCCACGCGAGGACCGGCATACGGCCCGGGTCATGTCCTTCTCGCGGGTGGCTCTCGAGCGGATGCGGCGGCACGTGCCCGACCTCCCGCTCGTCCTGCTCGTCGAGCTCGACCCGCCGCTACGCGGGGCCGGTGGGCTGCCACACGGCGTCACGACGCTGGGCATGTCCGTCGAGATGCTCCGCGCCGCGCCGGACATCGTGACCCAGCACCACGACCGCGGCCACGATGTCTATGTGTGGACCGTCGACGACCGCGTCGACGTCGACCGGTGCGTCGAGGCGGGCGTCGACGGGATCATCACCGACCGACCACGAGAGGTCCTGTCGTGGCTGGACACCCTTCGCTAGAGTCCTGACCCGAGCACGACGGACGGAGACAGGGGACATGACGACGGACGAGGCGCGGCGGCTGCTCCCCGTCACGCCCCCGCAGGCCACGGACGAGTTCGGGGGAGTCCCGGGTCAGGGGTCCGTCCGCACGATCCGCACCCCGTGGCGCCCGTCGTCCGTCGCCCGCGTTCGCCGGGCCATCGTCGCCGACCTCAAGGCGCGCGCGCTGCCGGAGACGCTCGTCGACGAGGCGGAGATCGTCGCCAGCGAGCTCGTCGCCAACGCCGTCCGCCACGCGAGCGGGCTTGCCGACGGCACCGTCCGGGTCCGCTGGAAGGTCAAGGGCCACGCCATCGAGATCGAGGTGACCGACGGGGGCGGCGCCACGTCGCCACGCCCCGCGCCGCGGGTCCTGTGGGCGTCCAGCGGGCGCGGCCTGCGCATCGTCCGGGCCATCGCCCACGAGTGGGGTGTATCCGAGGAGCGCGCCGGCGTCACGGTGTGGGCGGCCCTCGGGGGCCCGTCACGGCGCCGCCCAGGCTGAGCGTCCGAAGCGACAGGAGCCGCATACCACGCCCACAGGATCACCACAGGCTCCCGGCCGATCGTCGTATCCATGATCGCCACGGCGGCAGCGACGACACGGGAGTCCTCGGCCCTTGCCGTCGCCGTCGCTTCCATCTCGGCAGGCTCGGTTGCGCTCCTCCGCGATCGAGACCTCGGATTCACGCTCGACTGCTCGCGGCTGGGACGTCACCCCAGCCGCGAGCACCGGGCCGACGGCCCGGCGGGCTTCGTGGTCCGCCCCGTCGCCGTCGGCACCTGACCTCGAGGTCCCGGCCACTACGCTGGCCGCCATGGGCAAGGCCTCTCGTCGTCGCAAGGACCTGCGGATCTCGCACGTCACGGACCCGCAGGCCGCGTCGGCGCGCCACGTCCACACCGAGCAGGTGCCGTTCGTCCGTCGCCCCTTCGAGGGCCTTCCCGGCGAGACCGACTGGGTCGCCTTCCGCGAGATCGTCCCCGCGGCCACGGCGCCGCTGACCCTCGCCGACGGCTCCTCCGCGACGCTGGCGACCCTCCTGCCCATGGCCTGGCCCGGACTGCACCGTGCGGACGGGACGGTCCTTATCGCCGCGCAGACCGCCGGGTCGAGCGGGGACGCCAGCCGGGACCTCGCCGCCCAGCTCCTCGCCACCCGTGAGCTCGAGGCGGGTCAGCCGCTGCAGCGCCCGCCCGCCGTCACCTCGCAGACCCCGCGACTGCAGGACCTCCTCGACCCGAGCGTGCCGCTCGACGTGACCGTCCACGAGGGCGTCGACTTCTGGGTCGAGGGCCAGGAGCTCGAGGGCGAGGCCAGGCAGTCCCTCGACCAGGCCAACGCACGCGTCATCCCGACGACCAAGCTCGACGGCACGGACTCGGCCTACTGGTCCCGGATCGGGGCGCGCACCCACATCCGGCTCGTCCTGCCCGACGACGAGGACGACGCGACGGACGCCCTCGCCCGCCTGTGGGCAGCGGGTGCCGCGGGCCTCGGCGGCCCGACCCGCATCCTCGGCGCCTTCCGAGCCGGAGGCCTCCTCGTTCCCGTCTGGGACCTCGACCCCGCCGAGGACGCTTCGGCCTACGCGGAGCCGCTCGCGGGGTGGGTCCGCCGCTACCGGGACGCCCTCGCCGCCGGCGAGCCCCTGACCGCGGAGGAGCGCCGGGCCAAGTCGGGGTTCCTCTCCCGCCAGGTCACGCTCCGCTGACCCGTATGCCGGTCGCCGCCGTCATCCCCGCGAAGGATGAGTCCGCTGAAGTCACCGCGACCGTCGACGCCATTCGGGTCGTTGACGGCGTCGACCTCGTCGTCGTCGTCGACGACGGGAGCACGGACGACACGAGCCGGCTCGCGCGCGACGCCGGAGCCTGCGTCGTCACCCTCTCGAGCAACCGCGGCAAGGGCGCGGCCCTGACGGCGGGTGTGTTGCGGGTCGCCGAGGAGGAGACCCGAGCCGGGCTCCCCGTCGGGACCCACGCGCTCCTCTTCGTCGACGCCGACCTCGGGGGCAGCGCCGTCAACCTCGCCGGGCTCGTCGCGCCGGTCCTCGACGGTCGCGCCGACCTGACCATTGCGAACCTGCCGCCGCAGGCGACACCTGGCGGTGGCCACGGGCTCGTCGTCACCCTTGCCCGGACGGGCATCGAGCGGCTCACCGGGTGGCGCCCGACGCAGCCCCTGTCGGGGATGCGCTGTCTGACGCGGGCGGCCTACGATGCGGCCCAGCCACTCGCGGCGGGGTGGGGCGTCGAGACGGCCATGACGATCGACGTCCTCCGTGCCGGGCTTCACGCCATCGAGGTCCCGTGCGACCTACACCACCGCGTCAGCGGCGCCGGCTGGCGCGCTCAGCTGCACCGCGCGGGGCAGTACCGCGACGTCTGGCGCGCCCTCCTCGCTCGGGGCTACCGTGGCACGGGCCGCTGACCGCGCCACGTCCTGGGCTCCCATCGGCGCTGCGGTGGCGCTGTTCGTCCTCGTCGGCGCCTCCCGCGACAATGCCGCGCGCCCCCCTCTCGGGCCCCACGGGTGGGCTCCCGGCTCGTGGATCCCCCTGGCACTGACGCCCGCCGTCGTGACGGGAGTGCTCGTCATGGCCTACGGGCTCGGGGTGCTCGGGACGTACGCCGCCCTCCGTTCGGCGGCTCCTCGCGCCGTCGCATGGTGGCCGGCGCTCGCCGTCGGCGCCCTGATCCTGCTGACCCAGCCGTTCGGGAGCGCCGACCACGTCAACTATGCGGCCTACGGGCGGATCCTCGTCGGCGGCGGTGACCCCTACACCACCTCACCCATCGGGTGGCACGGCGGACACGATCCCGTGACGAGCCACGTCGAGCCGCCGTGGACGACGGCACCGAGCGTCTACGGTCCCGTTGCGACGTATCTCCAAGGGCTCGCCGCGCTCGTCGGCGGCGCGAACCTGCGGCAGGTTGTCTGGGTGTGGCAAGTCGTCGTCGTCTCGTCGTGGCTGGCGACGCGGTGGCTCCTCCGCCGGCTCACCGACCGGCATGCCCGGGTCGACGCCTTGTGGACATTCAACCCACTCGTCCTCGGCGTCGGGGTCTTCGGGGCACACGTCGACGTCGTCGCCGCCCCGCTCGTCCTCGCCGCGGTCCTCCTCGCCGTGCGGTCGCCGCTGGCCGGGGGACTGCTCGCCGGGCTTGCCGTCGCGACGAAGGCGACCGATGCCGTCGTCGTGCCCGCCGTCGCCGCCGCGTGGTGGGTCGCCGCCCGATCCGGCTCGCGTCGGTTCGCCCGATCGGCCCTCGTGGGCGGGATCGCCTGCGTGGCCACGCTCGTCGCGACACACGTGCCGCTGGGGAGCCATGTCTACGACCAGCTCCTCCGCGTGCGCCGGTCCGTGTCCCTCGCGACCCCGTGGCGGCCGCTCGTCGAGCTCCTCACCGGGCCGCTGTCCTCCGGCGTCGTCCGGACGCTCGTCAGCGTGCTCGCCGCCGTCGTCATGGTCGCCCTCGCCGCGGTCCTCTGGCGGCTCACGGCTGGGCTCGCGGAGGTCGGACCACTGGGCCAGGCGAGCCGGGTCGCCTTTGTCCTCGCCGCCGCCTACGCGGTTGTCGCGCCGTACTCGCTCCCGTGGTACGACACGCTCGCGTGGGCGGCCCTCGCCCCGCTAGGGGCGTCCCGGCTCGACGGCCTTCTCCTCGCGCGGGGGCTCGTCATGGCCGTGGCGTACGTCCCCGGGCGGGTCCTCGGGATGACGCCGAGGGTCGAACGGCTCACCCTGGGGTTCCGGCGTCATGTCGCCCCCGTCGCCGGGGCCCTCGCGTGGGCCGCAGTCGCCGTCCTCGGGGTCAGCGGCCGAGCCGGGCGGCCCGCGTCGGCGCCGTCGAGCGGAGGTCCGCCTCGAGAGTCTCCGCCGCCATCGCGATGACGAACGGGACGGCGATGAGGGCACCGTCGGCAGGGATCGCGACGCCGGAGTCGTTGAGGAGGAACCCGAGCGTCAGCATGACGAGGAGCGCGACGAGGCACGGACGGAACACCGGCGCCCGCTCGTAGGCCCGTTCCAGGGCGCGCGACCCCCACGACGTCGGCCGGGCGAGGACGTAGATGACGAAGACGAGGGCGACGGGGACGAGCAGGGCGAGACGGTAGTTGCCGAAGAGGATCGCGAGGTTCTGCTGCCCCTTCCGTAGGACGATGTCCGTCGCGCTGCCGTCGAGGATCGACTGGAAGAACCGCCCGAGGTGGGTGCGCGAGGCGGCGGGGCGCAGCCAGTCGGCGAAGGCGACCCCGAAGAACAGGGCCACCGTGGCGAGCGCGATGAGGACGATCCGCTTCCACGTCAGCCGGATCCCGAGGATGGTCAGGACGAGGAACACGGCCGCCGGGACGAGCGCCGGGGGTCCGCCCCCGTCGGCGCCCCAGAACGGTGCGCCGTCGACGACGACGGCCGCGCCGCAGATGAGGGTCGCCGCAAGCGCGGCCATCGCCTTGTGGCCCCGGAGGACGAGCGAGTTGGCCACCATGGCCGCGACGATGATGGCGGCCGTCGCGAAGAGGGCGAACGTCACGTTGCCCATCCCGTAGAACCGGCCGGCGACGACGGGCTGGAGGCCCATGAGGGAGGAGATCTGCAGCCGGGCGCCCGTCATGACGTCGAGGCCGAGGATGAGGACGGTCGCGAGGGAGACGACGACCATCGGCCCGGCGAGCGAACGTCGCCAGGGCCCGGCGAGTGCGATCCCCCCGATGACGACGGCGAACGCGGCGACGGCGAGCGTGACGCCGACCATCGGGCTCGAGAACCGCCACCACGGAACCAGGTTGGCGAGGAACGTCGACACGGGAATGGCCGCCGCGACGACGGCCACGGCGCGGACGACGCGCAGCATGCGACGGCGCGTCGGTTCACGACCGATCGTGCCCTTCCAGAGGAGGAGGACGAGCACGTAGATGGCGAGCTGGGTGTAGACGACGCCGTTGAAGAACGGTGGGACGAGCTTGTGGACCTCGTAGCTCGCGAGGTCCTCGTCGACGAGGGCCTGGTACCGCTGGGCGGCGAGCGCTTCCGAGTTGCTGTCGTCCGCCGCCCGGCCGAGCACGGCGCCACCGAGGGCGTCAGGGACGGCGAGACCGGCGAGGGACAGCGTCGTCACCGTGACGTCGGAGGACTGGATGAGGCCGGGCTGCCGAGTCGAGGACGACGTCAGCGAGCCGGGCCCGTATGCCGGCCCCACAGCGGCCGCCAGGCGGAGCCGCTCCGTCCGGCCGGCGTCGGAAAGGCTGGCGAGGAGGATGTTCGCGCCGTTGGGTGCCGCATCATGGACGGCGGCGATCCGACGGTCGATGGCGGCGACCTGCTCGGCCCGGCTGGCTCCGGGTGAGGCCTCGCCGGCGGGCAGGTCCTGGGGGTCGCGGACGGAGCCGACGTCGACGAGGACGAGGGGACACGACGCGAGAAGCGTCGTCAGGACCATCCGGCCGTCCGAGGACCCGGCGGTCGACCAGTCGAACGACGACGGCTGGGCAACGCGGCCGTCGCGCGTCGCGGCGGCGACGGCCGCGCCGGGGCCGATGGCGGCGATGCAGATCCCGGCGGCCTGCGCCTCGTCGCCGAGAATGCCGAGCCTGGTCTCCATGAGGTTGCTCGATGCGGCCTTGACATACGTCGACCAGCCCTGGACCCGGCCGTCGCTCAACGCTGGGACCGGCGGGCACGGCTCGTCGGGGGTCCGGCTCGAGTGTCCCGGAGCGGGAGGTGCCGCGCGAGCGCCGGCACCGAGTCCGAGCCAGCCGTCGACGGGACATGTGTTCGTCCACACCGACCGGACCGAGACGGCGGCGGAGGACCCGTCGCGCAGGAACGACCAGATCCCGGGCGTGTGTGTCCTCGAGACGTCGGTCCACGTGAGGCCACCGGTCCCGATGACGATTGTCGAGCCGGATCCAGGGGAGGCAGCGTGCGGTGCGGCGGAGGCATACGGGATGCTCGCCCCGAGCAGGAGCGCGGCGACGCCGAGGAGCACGCCGAGCCGGCGGCGACGGGGGCGAAGGGCGCGGGCTGGCACGGGTCCAAGGCTACGGTGCCGGCATCGGGGACAATGTCCACGTGTCCGCCCGCCGCGCCCCACGTCCCGCCGTCGCGTGGGTCCTCGCGGTCGCCGTCATCATCGTCGCCGTCACACCGGTCGTCCTGCGCTACTTCGCGTTCTGGCCGCTCGACCAGTGGCAGGTCGATGTCGAGGTCTACCGGATGGCCGGGGTGTCGATCCTCGACGGGCGGCCGGTCTATGCGGCGATGACGGAAGCGCCTCAGCTGCTCCCGTTCACGTACCCGCCGTTCGCCGCCATCCTCGCGATCCCGCTGGCTCTGATCCCCTTCGGGCTTGTCGGCTGGCTGTGGACGGCTGCCCAGGTCGTCGCGACGACGGGGATCGTCTGGTACGCCGGTTACCGGCTCATCCACCGCACCGGACCATGGGCGCCGTTGACCCTCGCGGTTCTCACGGCTCCCATGCTGTGGCTGCACCCCGTCTCGGACGGCATCCGGTTCGGGCAGATCAACGCCTTCCTCGTCCTCGCCATCGTCATGGACCTTCGCCGTCCCCGTCCCCGCGTCCTCGCGGCCGTCCCGGAGGGGGTTCTCGTCGGGCTGGCCACAGCCATCAAGCTCACCCCGGGCGTCTTCATCGTCCACTACGTCGTCTGCCGTCGCTGGCGCGAGGCGGCGACGGCGGTCGGGACGGCGGTGACCGTGACGCTCCTGTCGTGGCTCGCGCTCCCGGAGGCGTCGTTCGCGTTCTGGGGGAGTGCGCTGGAGGACCCGGCGCGGCTCGGGCCGAACGGGGGGACCTCGAACCAGAGCATCCGGGGAGTCCTGCTCCGGATCGCGCCACATGGCGCCACCGGGACGCTCCTGTGGCTCCTCCTCGCCGGGACGGTCGCCGTCGCCGGGTTCGGCCTGGCCCGTCGGCTCTGGCGGCAGGGCGACTCCATCGGGGAGGTGGCCGTCGTCGGGCTCATTGCCGTCCTCGTCTCCCCCGTCTCGTGGGTCCACCACTTCCACTGGATGGTCGTCGTCATCCTCGCCCTCCTCGGGTCCGAGCCCCTGGCGCGGACCCCGGCCGCGAGGCTTCGGCTCAAGGCCGCCATCGGGATGACCGTGTGGATGCTGTGCCGCGGGCCGTGGTGGGGGATCAGCCTCGTCGCGAGGCACGGGGCCTGGACCGTGCCGGGCCGGATCCTGCAGAACTCCGACTGTGCCGCGGCGCTGGTCGCCCTTTACCTCCTGTGGCGGGTCACCCGTGACGACGACCGCGCGACGACCGGGCCCGGAGCGGCGGTGAGGGGCGGCGTTCGGGAGTCCGCGCCGAGCCTCAGCCGCCGATAACCCCGGCGGCCTCGGCGAAGGTCACGACGGCGAGGACGAGACAGACGAAGCCCCCGATCCGGTGGATCGTCGCCAGGCGGATGTGCCGCAGGAGTGTCCGGCCGAGGATCGCCCCGAGGGCCGAGACCGTCGCGAGGGCAAGCCACGCCCCGATGAAGACCGGGACAGGGGCGTTGCTGCGGGCGACGAGGGAGGCCGTGAGGATCTGGGACAGGTCGCCCCACTCGGCGAGGAAGATGACCCCGAAGGACAACGTGACGACGTGCCAGCCGCGGACGTTCCGGTCTGCCTTGGCGGTGAACCGTTCCTCGGCCTGTCTCTCCTCGTCGACGGCGTGAGCTGCGCCGCGCAGCAGGAGGATGCCGCCGAGGAGGAACATCCCCCCCGCGAAGACCTCGACGGGAGGGCGCGGCAGGCGGGCGATGACGCCGCCGAGGGCCACGGCAACGGCCGTCTGGACGAGGAAGGCCGAGGTCACCCCGAGCCAGACGAGGACCGGACGGAACCGCGTCGACATGACGAGCGTCGCGACGAACGTCTTGTCCGGCAGCTCGACGACGAAGATCGAGCCGAAGGCGACGGCCAGCGCCCAGCCCCACGTCATCGCCGCTCCACCGCCGCCCCCTCCGTCATGTCGTCCCACCGGTCGACGTCGAGCCTACGGGCCAGCTCGCCGTAGGCTGCGGAGCATGTCCACCGCCGACCTTGCCCTCCTGGCAGTGGTCGTCGTCCTTGGCGGCGTCGTCGTCGCCCTTGCCGTCCGCGTCGCCGGTCTCGGGCGCGTCGTCCACCGGCTCGAGCACGACCGGCCGGTCGGCGCCGGCGACGTCGCCGGGCTCAGGGCGGACATCGCCCAGGCCCTGCGCCACGTCGCCGTCGTCCGCTACGACGCGTTCGGCGACATGGGCGGCCGGCTCAGCTTCAGCGCCGCCGTCATCGACGACGCCGGGGACGGCCTTGTCCTCTCGTCCATCCACGCGCGCGGCGAGTCCCGGACGTACGCCAAGGGCATCGTCGGCGGGGCCAGCGACACGACCCTGACCCCCGAGGAGCAGCAGGCCCTCGCCGTCGCCCGCACGGGCTCGAAGAAGGCATAGAGGATGACGGCATACGGGTACTTCGGTCCTGCGGGGACCTTCACGGAGATGGCCCTCGACGCGTGGGCGCCGGCGCACGGGCAGCCGCGGACGGCGTTCGGCACGGTCGACGCGGCGCTTGACGCGGTCCGGCGCGGCGAGGTCGACGAGGTCATGGTCCCCATCGAGAACTCCGTCGAGGGTGGCGTCAGCGCGACCCTCGACGCGCTGGCGACCGGCTCGGCGCTCGTCGTCGTCGGCGAGGTCCTCGTGCCGATCACCTTCGTCCTCGCGGCTCGCCCCGGGGTGACCCTGGCCGACGTCCGAGCCGTCGGCACCCACAGCCACGGGTGGGCCCAGGTCCGCGGCTGGATGGGCACCAACCTGCCCGGGGCGACGTACGTGCCGACCCTGTCGACGGCGGCCGCCGCCGAGGGCCTCGCCCCGGAGGCGGAGGGGACGGCATACGACGCCGCCGTCTGCGCTCCGGTCGCCGCGCGGAACAACGGCCTCCACCTCCTCGCCGAGGACATCGGCGACGTCCAGGGAGCGGTGACCCGGTTCGTCCTCGTCGCGCGGCCGGGCAGTCTCCCCGCGCCGACGGGCGCCGACAAGACGACCGTCGTCCTCTTCCAGCGGACCGACCATGCCGGTGGCCTCCTCGAGCTGCTCGAGCAGTTCGCGGCGCGCGGCATCAACATGACCCGGCTCGAGTCGCGCCCGACGAAGGACTCGATGGGGTCCTACTGCTTCTCGGTCGACTGCGAGGGGCACATCCGCGATGCGCGGGTCGCGGAGGCGCTCATGGGCCTCAAACGGATCTGCGCCGACGTCCGGTTCCTCGGCAGCTACCGGCGCGCCGACGGCCAACCGGCCGAGATCGCCCCGCTCGCGACGGACGCCGACTTCGCATCGGCCCAGGCGTGGCTCGAAGGCCTGCGCGGCTGACTACGCGGGCCGCTCGTTCAGTCGACCCGGCATACGGACGATAAGCCCGCGGGGGACGACGTCGACCCGCATGAACCTTGCGCGGCCGATCGGGTCTCCGTCGAGCTCGACCTCCTGCGCCGTGCCTGGGTGGATCTCGAAGGACGTGGATGTGAAGCGGTCGAGCCGCCGGGAGGAGCCTTCGCTCTTACGGATCACGCTGGCCGACAGGGCCATCCACCCGGTCAGGCTCCGCGGGGCGAGGACGACGGCGTCGAGGATCCCGTCGTCGATCCGCGCGTCCGGCATGAGGTTCACGCCCGCCTGGAGGCGGCCGCAGTTGCCCACGAGGACGCTGCGCGCGTGCCGGTCGACCGAGTGGCCGCCGTCCATCGTCACGGTCACCGTGAACCGCTCTCCGAAGAGGTGACGCAACCCCGCGACGACGTAGGCCCCCCAACCCACCTTGGCCTTGAGGCCGTCGTTCGCGCCGTTCATGATCGCCGCGTCGAAGCCCATCCCGGCCATGACGAGGAACATGTATGCCGTCCGG
>JAJXUB010000120.1 GCA_021783215.1 Actinomycetes bacterium
ACCCCGCGGCGGCGAGCTTGTCGCGGTAGACGGTGTCGCGCAACGCCCCGGAGATGCACCCGGTCCACAGGGCCACGACGCCGCGGAGAGCGTCGGGGATGTCACGGAGCAGGACGATGTCGGACACGGCGAACCGTCCACCGGGCCGCAGGACGCGGAACGCCTCGTGGAGGACGGCATCCTTGTCGGCCGAGAGGTTGATGACGCAGTTGGAGATGACGACGTCGACGGTGCCGTCGTCCATGGGGATGTCCTCGATCGTCCCGAGGAGGAACCGCACGTTCTCGACGCCCGCCTCCGCCTGGTTGCGACGGGCGAGCTCGAGCATCTCCGGGGTCATGTCGAGCCCGTAGGCCGTCCCTTCTGGTGCGATCCTCCGGGCCGAGAGGAGAACGTCCAGGCCGCCGCCGGCCCCGAGGTCGAGGACGTCCTCACCCGGGCTCAGCTCCGCCAGCGCCGTCGGGTTGCCGCAGCCGAGCGAGGCGGCCAACGCGCCGTCGGACGGGGTGTCCTCCTCGTCATAGAGCCCATGGGAGATGGGGTCGACGGTCCTCATCGTCTTGGCCGACTCGCCGCAACAGCCACCCGACGTGTCGCTCCCGCCACAGCAGCCCGGCTCGACCGTGGCGACGGACAGGGCGCCGCGGGCCGCGGCGGCATACCGCTCCCGGACCGCTGTGCGGACCTGTTCGTCGCTGAGGGGGGTCGTCGACACGATCGCTCCTTGTCTCGATGATCATCGAATCAGGTCGATCATGGACCGCTGCTTCGATATCTGTCAAGATAGGGCGATGACGACGGTGGAGCTCGCGGGACCGAGGTCGCTCGACCCGTGCTGCGGGCTGGCGACGACCCCGGTGACCGCCGAGGACGCGACCCGGATGGCCGCGATGTTCAAGGCGCTCGGCGACCCCGTCCGGCTGCGCATGGCGTCGATCATCGCCGGCAAGCCGGAGGTGTGCGTCTGCGAGATCACTCCGGCCTTCGACCTGTCGTCGGGGACGATCTCCCATCACCTGAGGATCCTGCGGGAGGCGGGTCTCGTCGACTCAGAGCGGCGCGGGACGTTCGTCTACTACTGGATCCGCCCGGGCGCGCTCGACGCCATGTCGACGCTTCTCGCGGTCACCTGACGCGTCGTCGCCGCGGTCCCGTGCCGCCTATGTCGCCACGGTCCCGTGCCGCCGGTCACGCGGTGGGTGTGGTCGTGCTCGTCGAGCCCGGCTGACCCTGCGGGCCCCCGTCGTGGCCGCCGCCCATCCCGCGAGTGTCGAGCGTCAGGGCCTTGAGGTCGACGCTCACCTCGTACCTGGCCCGCTGGCCGCCCTTCGTGCCGAACGCGTCGAACGAGCCGTCCGACTCCTTCGTGACCGACTGGACGGTGAAGGCCGGGTCCTTGGCCTTGACGGCCGCCGCGACGCGGGCCGTGTCGGCGGCCGATGCCGCGGCTGCGCCGTGGCCACCGTCGTGGCCGACACCGCGGACGCCCTGGGTGATCGTCTTCAGGTCGGCGCTCACCTCGAGCATGACGTTCCGACCGTTCGTGGTACCCATGACGTCGAAGCTGCCGTCGGCGTCTTTCCAGACGCGTGTCACCGAGACGGCGGAGTCCTTGGCCTTGACCGCGGCGGCGACCTTGGCCGCCTCGGTCCCGGTCACGACGGCGCCGTGGGGACCACCCGGACGGCCCTGCTCCCAGCCCCCGCTCTGCGTGGCCGGCTGGCTCGTGGTGGGGGTGGGGGTGCTCGCGGCGTTCGCGATGGCGCTGCCGCCGGCGACGATGACTCCGGCCGCCGCGACGGCGGCGACGGTCAGGCCGACCTTGTTTGCAGACATGTCTTTCTCCTTGTTCGGGGACTGGACGGTCTGGCTCGCACCGTCGTGTGCCTCGTACGATCCGAGCGGAGCCTGTCGTGGGCCTGTGCCGGGCGTAGGTGGGTGCTACTGCTCATCGCCGGTTCCTGTGGACGCGACCGGGGAGGAGCCACCCGCCAGACCTTCCCAGGCACGGGCTCAGCCCGACGGTTGCGGGTGCGAATCCGGTCTCGTTGCACGCGAAGGTGTCTCACCCGCTCCTGTCCGGGACGATGTCGGTCACCGGCCGGTGCCCCCCCCATCGCTGGGCACCGGTGCTGTCCCTGGCCTGTCGCTGCCGCCCCGGGGTGGCTACGGATGCCGTTGGCGTCGTCCCTCACGGCGACCGGTGTTGCCTGTCGACCAACCGGGCGCGCGGCATACCGGATGGGCCGGCACAAGGCACTAGGGTCGGAGCGAACCCGTCCCGCCCGGAAGGCGTCGACCCGATGACACGAACCTCCGCCCTCGCGGCCGCCACGCTCGTCGCGCTGGCCCTTGCCGGGTGCACCAGCACGTCGGCGGCCTCCCGGACCTCGAGCAACAGCCCCGGCACCGGCACGGTGACGTCGCCGACGACCCCGTCGGTGACCTCCTCGACGACGACGGCGCCGGCGACGAGCGCCGCTGCGGCCTGCGCCGTCGCGGCACTGCATCCGGCCGTCGCCCGGACCGGAGCGGCGCTCGGCTCGACCTACCTGACCATCAGCCTGACGAACACGGGCGCCGGCGGCTGCGCCTTCGGCGGCTATCCGGGCGTGTCGCTCGTCGGGCATGGCAACGGCACCCAGATCGGCGCCGCGGCGGTCCGTGAGAGCGGCTACCCGACCGCCCTGGTGACCGTCGCGCCCGGCGCGGCGACGACGTTCGCCCTCCGCGTCGGCAACGCCGCCAACTACGCGACGGCCACGTGCCGGCCCGTCCAGGCCGACGGCATACGGATCTACCCACCGAACAGCACGACGTCCCTCTACCTCCCCGACCGCAGCCTCACCGGATGCGCCAACCCGAGCGTGACCCTCCTGTCCGTGCGTCCCATCGGGACGACCCCCTGAGCGCCATGTGGTACTGGTTCTTCAAGTTCCTCGTCGTCGGGCCGGTCCTTCGGGCCGGCTTCCTGCCTCGATGGACCGGGAGGGAGCATCTGCCGCGAACGGGCCCGTTCGTGCTCGCGGGCAACCACACGTCGATGGTCGAGCCTGCCTTCGTCAGCTACGGCGTCCCACGCAAGGTCATCTTCGTCGCCAAGCGGAAGTACTACGAGGGCCGCGGCCCCAAGGGCTGGGCCCTCGCGTGGTTCCTCACCGCGGTCGGACAGGTGCCCATCGACGTCGGGTCGGCCTCGTCGGCGGCGCCGGCACTGGACACCGCGACCCGCCTGCTCCGCGCTGGCGGAGTCTGGGGGGTCTTCCCCGAAGGGACCCGGTCCCCGGACGGCCGGATGTTCCGAGGGCACACCGGCTGTATGCGGGTCGCCCTGCCGCTCGGGGTTCCCGTCATCCCCGTCGCGGTCAAGGACGCTCGTCAGGTCGGGCCCTGGTGGACGTGGCGCAAGGGACGCACGCGGATGACCGTGCGGTACCTCGAGCCGTTCGACGCCTCGCCGTGGGCCGACCGTCGGGAGGACCCGCAGGCGTGGCGCGAGGCGACCGACGCCCTCATGGCCCGCATCCGGGACGTGACCGGCCAGGAGTACGTCGACCGCTATCCGACCCCCGACGAGCTGCGCGCGCGCGACGGCCACGCCTGAGACACGCTCGCCCTTCCCTCCCCTTCCCTTTGCGTCTGCGTAGTTGCCGGCCATGGCCAGCAACTACGCAGACGCAAGGGGTTCAATAGGGGCCGGTCAGGGTGCGAGCAGCGCGACGAGCACCGGGATGCAGGCGACGACGACGAGCACGGTGTCCGCCGTCCGCCAGCAGGCGGGCGCCCACCACGTCCGCCGATAGGCGGAGGCGAACCCCCGGGCGTCCATGGCGACCGATAGGGCGGCCGCCTCACCGAGCGCCCGGACGACGAGGCCGAAGGTCGACGCCCACGCTCCCGAGAGGACGGACCGGAGGCCATGCCCGCCGAGGCCGCGGACCCGGCGGGAGCGGGAGATCTCCGTCCAGGTGTCGCCGAAGGCGTGCACGCGCTGGAGCGCCGCGGAGGTCGCGACAACGGGCCGGGCGGGGCCATGGAGCCGCTGCGCGACATGGTCGCCCAGCGCGTCGGGGTCGACGAAGGGAACGAGGACCGCCGAGGGCAGGACGAGGACGAGGATCCGGAGGACCCCCGTCAGGGCGCGGTCCACGGAGTGGCCGCCCAGCAGCCACGTCGACCAGCCGACGGAGACGGCGGCGATGAACCCCGGGACGAGGCGCGCGAGGAGCCGGCGAACGCGTCGGCCCGGCGGGATGCCCGGGCCCGGCGCGAGCAGCCCGACGCCCCCGAGGAGCAGCTGGACCGCGATGACGACGAGGGACCACGTCCACCGCGGCGAGAGAACGGCGGCCGGGATCCCCAGGAGCGAGCCGAGGAGCAGGGACAGCGGGCCACACCGTCCCACGAGGGAGCGCCGGACCGGCCGGGTGGGCGGCTGCTCCGGAGCGACGAGGTGGAGCACGTCGTCCGCGCGGGTGATGACGCCCGCGTCATGCGTGGCCACGACGACGGCCCCGCCGGCGGCGGCATACGCGTCGAGCAGCCCGACGACGGCCGCCCACGTATGCCGGTCCTGCCCGACGGTTGGTTCGTCGGCGAGGACTGCCCGGGGCCCGTGGGCGACGGCGGAGACGACGGCGAGCCGGCGCTGCTCGCCGCCCGAGAGGCGTCGCGGGTCGGCCGCGGCCATGCCGTCGAGGCCGACGGCGGCGAGCAGGGCCACGGCGCGCGGCCGGGCCTGCTCATCCGGGAGGCCAAGGGCACGGCTCGTGACGAGCACCTCGTCGAGCACCGTGCGGGCGACGAGGGTCGAGCTCGACCACTGGGGCACCCAGGCGAGCCGGCGCGCGAGGTCCAGGCTCGGGAGGTGGCCTGGCGTGGCTTGCCCGGCCGACGGCTCCAACAGCCCGGCCAGGACGAGGACCAGCGTCGACTTCCCCGACCCGCTCGGACCCACCAGCGCCGTCACGTGCGCCGCCACGCCGTCGACGTCGACGCCGTCCAGGGCGCGCGTCGTCCGGGTTGAGCCGTCGGCGAGGCTCGCCGTCCGCTCGACGACGACACCGGTCGCCCATACGGGCGCTCCCTCGCCGACGGGCCGCGCGAGCAGACCCTCCGGCAGCCGAAGCGGCTCCGGGGCCGCGACGCCGGGAACCCAGAGGCCTTGGGCGGCCAGCATCCCCGCGTGCTCGCGGAGCACCGCCTCAGGGGGTCCGTCGGCGACGACGCACCCGTCCGAGCCGAGGGCCACGACGCGGTCGACGACGGGGAGCCATGGCTCCAGCAGGTGCTCGGCGACGATTGTCGTCATGGCATACGCATCGGCGACCTCGGCGACGCTCTCCCTGACGGCCGCCGCGTTCTCGGGGTCGAGCATCGCCGTCGGCTCGTCGAGGAGGAGCACGCTCGGGTTGAGCGCCAGGGCGCCGGCGACGGCCAGCCGTTGGGTCTGCCCACCGGACAACGCGTTCGTCGGCGTGCTCTCGGGAAGGTCGAGGCGCACCGCGGCCAGCGCCTCACGGACGCGGCCCGGCATGACGGCGCGAGGGACTGCCGTGTTCTCGAGCCCGAAGGCGACGGCCCACGCCACGCTCGCCGCGACACCCCCGGCCACTGG
>JAJXUB010000121.1 GCA_021783215.1 Actinomycetes bacterium
GTCCGGGCCCAACCAGGCCGGGGCCTACTACGTCCCTCCGTGGACCGACGTCCCGGTGGTCGAGCCGACACTCGACTGCCGCGCGTTCAGCGCCGCCGGTGGGATGTCCTCGACGTTGTCGGACCTGGCCCGCTGGGGTGGTTTTGTCGCCAGCCCGGTCGAGGAGGTCCTCCATCCCGAGACGATGGAGGAGATGTGCCAGCCCCTCGTCACGGCCGACCCGGACTGGGTCGAGGCATGGGGACTCGGCTGGATCCTCCACCGCCACGAGGGCCGGGTGTGGGTCGGCCACACGGGGTCCCACCCCGGGACCATCAGCGGCTGCTTCACGCATCGCGAGTCGGCGACGACGGCCGCGGTGCTCATGAACAGCTCCGCCGCCACGGCGCCCGCGGGGTTCGCCGCGACGATCGGGACGTACGCCGTCGACCAGGAGCCCCCCGCAGCCGAGCCGTGGGTGCCTGGCTCCGAGGTGCCGAAAGAGCTCGAACCCCTTCTCGGACAATGGTTCTCGGAGGGCGTCGAGTTCGTGTTCAGCGTTCGTCAGGAATGCCTGGAGGCCCAGGTCCGCCGCGCACCCGCCGGCACGCCGAACTCGGTCTTCGCGAAGGTCACCGACGACGTCTACCGGACGGTCTCAGGACGCGAGAAGGGTGAGCTGCTGCGGTTGCGGCGGGACGACGCGGGAGCCGTGACGGCGATGAACTGGGCGACCTACCGCTTCACCAGGCAACCGTATGCCTTCGGCGAGTGGCTCGGTCGCTGAC
This sequence comes from Actinomycetes bacterium, assembly GCA_021783215.1. Taxonomy (GTDB): domain Bacteria; phylum Actinomycetota; class Actinomycetes; order Actinomycetales; family Dermatophilaceae; genus JAJXUB01. Next base: position 768 of record JAJXUB010000121.1, read on the forward strand.
CCAGTCACAGGAGGCGGCGCCGCTACGCCGTGACGGTCTTCCCGGCGCCTTGCGCCGCAGGGCATCGATCGAGACTGCGGACGACCGTCCCGAAGGCCCCGCCGTGCCCGGACGGCTCCCGTGGGAGCGCCCGTCGCCCCAGAGGTCGGGATGACCGCGCGGCCTCGGTTCCCAGGCGGGGCCGCCGAGAGCGGCCGGTCCGATGGGACGGCGGCCGACCCCCTGACAAGGCCCGCCGGCCAGCCCGTAGCCCATGCGCCGAGGAGGTGGGCCGGCGCAGGATGGCGCCCGGGTGAGCCGGGGTTGAGTAGCCCCCCTCGCCGGCGTCGTGACGAGGGCGAAGGGTCTCGTCGGGGAACGGCTGGGGCCCTCAGGCCTTGGGGATCGAGAAGTACTTGGCGAAGCTCTGGGCGAGACCGACGTCGCCACGGACCTTGAGCTTGCCCGTCATCGCCATCATGACGGGGTTTCCCGAGCCGGTGACGAGCTTGAAGAAGTCCGGCGGCCCCATCATGAGCGACACGTCGCCCTCGCCCGCGGGGTCCTTCTCGACGGTGCACGTCCCGTCCTTGATGGCGACGCCGTACGTGTCGGTCGACTCCTCGGGGCCGCCCGTCACGCGGAAGTTGATCTGCTTGTCCACACCGGCGGCGTTGTCGGCGTTGAACATGGTCGGGAAGCGGCCGAAGACCTCCTCGAGGATGGGCCCCCGGTCGGGGCCGGCCATGGCCGCCTTGATGTCGCCGTCCGACGTCGCCTTAACGAGCTGGGCGAGCTCCTGCGGGCTCATCGCGGCGATGCTCTGGGAGTCGAAACCTGGCATGGGGCGCTCCTGCTGTCGAGTGGGGTTACCGAGAGTCACTATGGACCAACCCTACGGAGCGCGCGGCGGAACCCGCTAGAGACCTCCGTCACGCGCACGCCTGCCCGCCGGCTCCGCCCGTATGCGAGGCCGTTCACGACCGCCGAGGCGGCGCCTTCGGCGCCTTCGTCGCGGTCGCCGCGCTTGCCGTGGCGGTCGTCTTCTTGGCGGTCGTCTTCTTGGCGGTCGTCTTCTTGGCGGTCGTCTTCTTGGCGGTCGTCTTCTTGGCGGCGCGCGCGCGCGTCACGGGCCCCCGGGCGCGCCGGTCCGCGAGCAGCTCGTAGGCCCGCTCCGCCGTGAGGGAGTCGGGGTGGTCGTCCCGTCGAAGGGTGGCGTTCGTCTCCCCGTCGGTGACGTACGGACCGAACCGGCCGTCCTTGACGACGACCGGTCGACCCGAGACGGGATCGGGGTCGAACTCGGCGATCGGGGGCTTCGCGGCCGCGCGGCCCCGGGCCTTCGGCTGCGCGTAGACGGCGAGGGCCTCCTCGATCGTGATGTCGAAGAGCTGCTCCTCGCTGGCCAGCGATCGTGAGTCGGAGCCCTTCTTCAGATAGGGCCCGTAGCGCCCGTTCTGGGCGGTGATCTCCTCCCCGGACTCGGGGTCCGCACCGACCACCCTCGGCAGGGACAGGAGCCGCAGCGCCGTCTTCAGGTCGACCGTCTTCAGCTCCATCCCCGTCAGGAGGCTCGCCGTCCGGGGCTTGCCCTTGGCCTTGCCCTTCAGGGGGGTGTCCTCGGCGTCCGGCAGCACCTCCGTGACGTAGGGCCCGTACCGGCCGTTGCGGGCGACGATGTCATGACCCGTCCCGGGGTCGACACCGAGGACGCGGCCGTCGTCGGATGCCGCCTCGAGCAGCTCGCGCGCCCGGGCCGGCGTCAGCTCGTCGGGGGCGATGTCGTCGCTGATCGTCGCGCGCCGCGGGGGAGTCTCGTCGTCGTCGGCCGGCTCGCCGGTCGTGGGATCCACGCCGGCGGGCATGGTCTCCTCGACGTAGGGGCCGTAGCGACCCACCCGGACGACGAGCCCGTCACCGAGCTCGATCGTCGAGATCCCTCGGGCGTCGATCTCACCGAGGTCGTCGACGAGCTGCCGGAGCCCCTCGACGTCGGAGCCCTCCTGCCCGAAGTAGAACCGGCGGAGCCACGCGACGCGATGCTCGTCGCCGTTGGCGATCCGGTCGAGGTCCTCCTCCATGGAGGCCGTGAAGTCGTAGTCGACGAGCTCGGCGAAGTGCAGCTCGAGGAGGCGCGTGACGGCGAAGGCAAGCCACGTCGGAACGAGGGCGTTGGCTCGCGCCCGGACGTAGCCGCGGTCCTGGATCGTCCCGATCGTCGTGGCATACGTGCTCGGCCGGCCGATCCCCTTCTCCTCCATCGCCTTGACGAGGGTGGCCTCGGTGTAGCGCGGCGGGGGGGTCGTCTCGTGGGCCTGCGCCTGCGTGCTGACCGCCGTCAGGGCAACGCCCGCCGAGAGCCGGGGAAGTCGCCGCTCGACCTCCGCCGCCAGGTTCTTCGCCTTCCGGCGTCGCGAGTCCTCCTCGTCGCGACCCTCCTCGTAGGCCGCGAGGAAGCCACGGAACGTGATGACGGTGCCCGATGCGGAGAGCTCGATATCGCGCCCGTCGTCGAGCACCGTCGTCAGACGCACCGTCGCGGTCGACCCCGATGCGTCCGCCATCTGCGACGCGACGGTGCGCTTCCAGATCAGCTCGTACAGCGCATACTCGGATCCACGCAGCTCGCCGACGACCTGCGCCGGGGTCCGGAACCGGTCGCCCGCCGGGCGGATCGCCTCGTGTGCCTCCTGGGCGTTCTTGACGCGCTTCTCATAGCGACGCGGGGCGTCGGGAACGTAGTCGCCCCCGTAGAGCTCGCGGGCCTGCTGGCGGGCCGCGGTCAGCGCCGCCTCGGACAGCGTCGTGCTGTCGGTCCGCATGTACGTGATGAAGCCGTTCTCATAGAGCCGCTGGGCGACCCGCATCGCGTCCTTGCTCGACAGGTGGAGCTTGCGGGACGCCTCCTGCTGGAGGGTCGACGTCGTGAAGGGCGCGCTCGGGCGACGCGTGTACGGCTTGTCCTGGACGTCGCGGACGGTCACGGACGCCGCGCGTATGCCGTCGGCGATGGACCGGGCCGCCTCCTCGTCGACGTGGACGACCTTCTTGTTGGTGAGCGACCCGTCGTCGGCGAAGTCACGGCCCGTCGCGACCCGGCTGCCGTCGACCGCGGTGAGCCGGGCGACAAACTCCTCGGCGGCCGGCCCCGGCGTGAACACGCCTTCGACGTCCCAGTACGCCGCCGCCCGGAACGCCATCCGCTCCCGCTCGCGCTCGACGACCATCCGGGTGGCGACCGACTGCACGCGCCCGGCGGACAGACCCTGGCGGACCTTCCGCCAGAGGACCGGGCTCACCTCGTAGCCGTAGAGCCGGTCGAGGATGCGGCGCGTCTCCTGGGCGTCGACGAGCCGGGTGTCGATGTCGCGCGTGTCATGGGCCGCGCGCTGGATCGCCTCACGGGTGATCTCGTGGAAGACCATCCGCTTGACCGGGACCTTCGGCTTGAGTGTCTCGAGCAGGTGCCACGCGATGGCCTCGCCCTCGCGGTCCTCATCCGTCGCGAGGTAGAGCTCGTCGGCGTCCTTCAGCGCGCGCTTGAGGTCCGCGACCTTGCGGCGCTTGTCCGCGTCGACGACGTAGTAGGGCTCGAAGTCGCCGTCGACGTTGACGCCGAACCGGCCGAAGGGGCCCTTCTTCATGCCCGCCGGCATCTCGCTCGGCGTCGGGATGTCCCGGATGTGCCCCACCGACGCCTCGACCTGCCAGCCGGGTCCGAGGTAGGAGGCTATCGACGTCACCTTGCCCGGCGACTCGACGATGACAAGCTTGGTCCCACTCACGCGCTGCGTCCTTCTTCCCGGGGCGCACGTGCAGCGGATTCGTCGCTGCGCCGACGTGGGCACCGGCTGCACAGGCTAGCGCCTCGGCTGCACAGGCCAGCGGCTCGGCTCCCCGACGGCCGTCCGCCTCCGGGGGATGTCGCCCGGGCACGGTAAATAGTTTACCGTTGAACTATGTCGCAGCCCGTTCTCTACCTCGGCCACGGTGCCCCGCCGCTCGCCGACGACGCCCGATGGACGGCCGAGCTCGCCCGGTGGTCCGCCCGGTTCACGAGGCCCTCGAGCATCCTCATGGTCTCGGCCCACTGGGAGACCGCCCCGATCGCCCTGTCCTCGACGCGCCCGGGCACCCCGCTCGTCTACGACTTCTGGGGGTTCCCGCAGAAGTACTACTCCGTGACCTACCCCGCTCCCCCGGCTCCGGGTCTCGCCGACAGCGTCGAGCGGCTCCTGAGCTCCGCCGGTCACCCGGTCGCGCACGACGACGCCCGTGGGCTTGACCACGGCGCCTACGTCCCACTCGTCGAGATGTACCCCGAGGCCGACGTACCCGTCGTCCAGCTGTCGCTGCCGACCCTCGACCCCAGGGGACTGTTCGACGTCGGCAGGGTTCTCGCTCCTCTGCGCGACGAGGGCGTCCTGATCATCGGGTCGGGGTTCACGACGCACAACCTGTCCTGGTTCAACCCCTCGGCAGCTCCGGACGGGACGCCGCCGGCGGCATCCGCGGAGTTCGACCACTGGGCTGAGGAGTCGATGGCCTCAGGCGATGTCGACGCGCTCCTCGACGCGATGCACCGGGCACCGGCCGCCCACCAGGCACACCCACGAACCGAGCACTGGGCGCCCGTCTACGTGGCGCTGGGCGCGGCCTATGGGTCGGACGGGTCCGGGGACGTCGCGGGACGGACCGCGGTCGAGGGTTTCTGGTTCGGGCTCAGCAAGCGGTCCTGGCAGTTCGGCTGACCAGTCGCCCCTG
>JAJXUB010000122.1 GCA_021783215.1 Actinomycetes bacterium
CTCTCTTCAGGCTCGTTCCCGGGGCGGAGGTCACGACGGAGGCAAACCCCGACTCGGTGAGCTCCGCGACGCTCCGGGAGCTCGCCGACGGGGGGTTCACCCGTGTCTCGCTCGGCATGCAGTCGGCGGTTGCGCGGGTCCTCGCCGCCCTCGACCGCACGCACGACCCCGACAACGTCGCGCATGCCGTCGAGGCGGCACGGGGTGCCGGCCTCAACGTCAGCGTCGACCTCATCTACGGCACGCCGGGGGAGAGCATGGAGGACTGGCAGACGAGCCTCTCGGCGGTGACCGACCTCGCGCCCGACCACGTGTCGGCGTATGCCCTCGTCGTCGAGGAGGGCACCCGGTTGGCGGCGCAGGTCCGGCGCGGGGAGGTGCTCGCCCCCACGGACGACGACGAGGCGGCCAAGTACGAGGCGGCGGACGCGCACCTGTCGGCGGCCGGCTACCACTGGTACGAGCTGAGCAACTGGGCGCGCACGCCGGGCGACCGATGCCGGCACAACGAGCTGTACTGGCGCGGCGACGACTGGTGGGGCGCCGGCCCCGGGGCGCACAGCCACGTCGGTGGTGTGCGCTGGTGGAACGTCAGGCATCCCGCGGCCTACGTGTCCCGGCTCGCCGAGGGCCGCTCGCCCGCCGCCGCGCGGGAGGTCCTCACCCAGGAGCAGGGCCTGCAGGAGCGCATCCTGCTCCGCAGCAGGCTCGTCGACGGGCTCCGCCTGTCGGAGGTCCCGCCCGGCGGGCGCGCCGAGGTCGGCTCCCTTGTCGCCGAGGGCCTCATCGAGGGCGAGACCGCGAGGGAGCAGCGCCGGGTCGTGCTCACGCTGCGCGGGCGACTGCTCGCCGACACCGTCGTCAGGCGGCTCCTCGGCTGGTAACCCCCAGGACATGTTGCGTCTGCGGAAGCGGGCCATAGGCGGCAGTCACGCAGACGCAAGGACGGGGTCAGGGCTGCCGGGGCGTGGTGACGAAGTCGATGAGCTCCTCGACGCGACCGAGGAAGGCAGGCTCGAGGTCGGCATACGTCCGGACCGCGCCGAGGATCCGTCTCCAGGCCGCGGCGAGGTCGGCCTGCGACCCATGCGGCCAGCCGAGGTGCGCGCACACGCCACGTTTCCACTCGAGCGTCCGCGGGATGTTCGGCCACGAGCTCATGCCGAGACGCTCGGGTCGCACCGACTGCCAGACGTCGACGTAGGGGTGACCGACGACGAGGACATGGGCGGCGAACGGCCGGATGCCACGCGCCTGCGCGACGACCCGGGTCTCCTTGGACCCCGGCACGAGATGGTCGACGAGCACGCCCATCCTCCGGTCGGGCCCGGGGGCGAAGGCCCGCACGGCCGCCGGGAGGTCGTCGACACCGTCGAGCATCTCGACGACGACGCCCTCGACGCGCAGGTCCGCCCCCCACACCTTTTCGACGAGCTCGGCGTCGTGGCGCCCCTCGACGAAGATCCGGGATGCGGCGGCGACCTTCGCCCGTCCTGCCTGCACGGCGACCGAGCCGCTGGCGGTTCGCGCCGAGGCGGCGCCCTGGCCGGCGAGGGTGGACCGGGCCGCTCTCGCCGGCGCGGTGAGGACGACCGGTCGCCCGTCGAGAAGGAAACCCGGTCCCAGAGGGAACGCCCGCGTGCGGCCGTGCCGGTCCTCGAGGTGGACGACGCGCAGGCCCGCGGACCTCTCGACGCGGGTGACGGCACCGCACCATCCGGTCTCGACGTCCTCGACGACGAGACCCGTCTTGGCCTCCGTCGGCGTCGCCCGACCGCTCCGGGGACGGCGCCAGTCGCCGGCGAGGACATCGGAGCCGTAGGCGTCGGTCACGGACGGGAGGCTACGTCGGGGTGGCGGCGACCGGGGCCCGGCGCGCCGACGACGTAGACTTGGCACTCGGACCCAACGAGTGCCAACCGCCGCGGGAGGGCTGCATGATGGCAGAGGAACGCCGCCTCGCCGTGCTGCGCGCCATCGTCCAGGATTTCGTCCGCACGAACGAGCCGGTCGGCTCGAGGGCGCTTCTCGAGCGGCATGCCCTCGGCGTCTCGGCCGCCACGGTCCGCAACGACATGGCAGCCCTCGAGGAGGAGGGCCTCATCGGGGCGCCCCACACGAGCGCCGGCCGCATCCCGACGGACGCGGGCTACCGGCTCTTCGTCGACCGGCTGTCCGAGGTCAAGCCGCTGTCGGCGCCCGAGCGCGCGGCCATCCGTGAGTTCCTCAACGGGGCCGTCGACCTCGACGATGTCGTCGACCGGACCGTCCGGCTGCTCGCGTCCCTGACCCACCAGGTCGCCGTCGTCCAGTACCCGTCGCTCAGCCGGTCGGTCGTCCGTCATGTCGAGCTCGTCCACCTCGGCGCCCATCGGCTCATGATGGTCCTCATCCTCAACACCGGCCGCGTCGAGCAGCGCGTCCTCGAGGCCGAGCAGGACCTCGGAGGGGATCCCGGCGAGGAGCTTCTGTCCCGCATCCGCACGGACGTCAACGCCGTCGCCGTCGGACACAGCCTCACGGAGGTCACCGCGTCGCTGGACGCCCTGCCGGACCGGTACGCCCCGGGCGAGCGCGACCTCGTCCGGGCGGTCGGCGCGTCCCTCGAGGAGGCGATCATCGAGGAGCGCGAGGAGCGGGTCGTCCTCGCGGGAACGGCGAACCTCGCCCGGGCGGAGGGCGGGCTCGGTCCCGGCGTCGGTCCCGTCCTCGAGGCTCTCGAACAGCACGTCGTCCTCCTGAAGCTCCTCGGCAGCGTCGGCGCGCCGCCCACCGTCGCCGTTCGGATCGGGCGGGAGAACCCGTATGCGGGTCTCCACGCGACGTCGATGATCACGACCGGTTACGGCTCGGGTGGGGACCTCGTCGGCGGGATGGGCATCGTCGGCCCGACCCGCATGGACTACCCGGGAACGATGGCGGCCGTCCGCGCCGTTGCGGCCTACGTCTCCCGCATCCTGTCCGAGTAACCGACCCATGAAGGACGCACGTCGTTGAACGACTACTACGCCGAGCTCGGTGTGGCCCGCGATGCGAGCCCGGACGAGATCAAGCGCGCCTACCGGCGGCTGGCCCGCAAGCTCCACCCGGACGTCAACCCTGGTTCGGAGGCCGAGGAGCAGTTCAAGCAGGTCAGCCAGGCCTATGACGTCCTCTCCGACCCGGCGAAGCGGCGCAGCTACGACATGGGCGCCGATCCCTACGGCGGGGCGCAGGGCGGTTTCGGCTCGGGGTTCTCCTTCAACGACATCATGGACGCCTTCTTCGGCGGTGCGACGGGGAGTGGGTCGCGCGGTCCGCGCAGCCGGCAGTCGCGTGGGCAGGACGGTCTCGTCCGCCTCGACATCGACCTGCCCGATGCGGTGTTCGGCGCCGAGAAGCCGCTGACCATCGACACGGCCGTCGTCTGCGGGACGTGCCACGGCGACGGCTGCCAGCCGGGGACGGGCAAGCGCACGTGCGACGTGTGCAAGGGCCGCGGCGAGATCCAGATGGTCCAGCGTTCCTTCCTCGGGCAGGTCATGATGACGCGCCCGTGCACGGCCTGCCAGGGCGTCGGCGTGGTCATCGAGAAGCCGTGCTTCGACTGCAGCGGGGACGGGCGCGTCCGGACGCGTCGGACGATGACCGTCAAGGTCCCCGCGGGCGTCGACACCGGCACGAGGATCCAGCTCGCCGGCGAGGGCGAGGTCGGCCACGGCGGCGGTCCGGCCGGCGACCTCTACGTCGAGGTCCGGGTCCGCCCGCATGACACGTTCACCCGTCGTGGGGACGACCTCCACGCGACCCTCGAGGTGCCCATGACGGCGGCGGCGCTCGGGGCGACGATCGGCTTCGAGACGCTCGACGGCCCGCGCGACATCGACATCCGGCGTGGCACCCAGGCCGGTGAGCCGGTCACCCTGCGTGGGCTGGGCGTGACCCACCTGCGCGGCGGCGGTCGCGGTGATGCGATCGTCCATCTCGCCGTCACGACGCCGCGCGGACTCGACGAGACGCAGGAGGACCTCCTGCGCCGGCTCGCCGAGCTCCGCGGTGAGGAACGGCCCGAAGGGCGCGTCGCCCCGGCGGACAGCGGCTTCCTCGGCAAGCTTCGCGACGCCTTCAAGACGCACTGAGCTCGGGATGACGGCGCCGGTGTTCCTCGGTGAGGCCGAGACGCTCGCCACGGCGAGGCCCGGCGAGGTCGTCGTCCTCGCCGGGCCCGAGGCGCGCCACGCGGCCGTGGTCCGCCGGACCGGCGTCGGCGAACGGGTCGACGTCGTCGACGGGAACGGCCTGCGCGTGTCCGGCACCGTCGTCGCGACGACGAAGGACTCGCTGGACGTCCGTGTGGCGTCGGTCCGGCACGAGCAGCCGCCCGCGGTGCGCTTCACCCTCGTCCAGGCGCTCGCCAAAGGGGGACGGGACGAGCAGGCCGTCGAGGCGGCGACCGAGCTGGGGGTCGACCGCATCGTCCCCTGGCAGGCCGAGCGCAGCATCGTCCGGTGGCGCGGCGACCGCGGCGAGCGGGCCCGCCAGAAGTGGGTGGATGCGGTCCGCTCGGCGACGAAGCAGTCCCGTCGCGCCCGTATGCCGTCCGTGGCCGCTGCCGTCGACCTCGCCGGCCTCGTCGCCCTCGTCCAGGCCGCCGACGTCGCCTACGTCCTGCACGAGGAGGGGATGGAGCACCTGGCGTCCCAGACGCTCCCGGAGCGAGGCGAGGTCCTCCTCGTCGTCGGGCCCGAGGGCGGCGTCACGGCCGCAGAGGTCACCGCGCTGGCCGAGGCCGGCGCCGGTGTCGTGCGCCTCGGCGACACGGTGCTCCGCTCCTCGAGCGCGGGACCCGCGGCCCTGGCGGTCCTCTCGGCGATGTCCCGCTGGCGCGGCGGCGGACAGGCGTCGGAGCCCGACCGGTCCGTAGACTTGTCCGCGACATGACAGACCTTCACGGCCCCGCCGAGCGGCATACACCGAACCACACCGTCGTCATCCCGGACGGGGTGGCGATGGTCGCCCTCCTCGGCCCGCACGACGAGCTCCTCCGCACCCTGGAGCGGGCGTTCCCCGAGACGACGATCCACGTGCGCGGCAACGAGTTCCACGTCACCGGTCCGAGCGCCGACATCGCCCTCGTCGAGCGCACCCTCGACGAGCTCCTCGCCGTCATCGACGCCGGTCAGCCGCTCAGCGGCGACGCCGTCGAGCGGTCGGTCCGGATGCTGCGCGCCCAGACGAGCGAGCGGCCGGCGGACGTCCTCACGATGAACATCCTGTCGAACCGCGGCCGGACGATCCGGCCCAAGACCCTCGGCCAGAAGCACTATGTCGACGCCATCGACGCGAACACGGTCGTCTTCGGCATCGGCCCGGCGGGCACGGGGAAGACCTACCTCGCGATGGCCAAGGCCGTGGCTGCGCTCCAGGCCAAGCTCGTCACCCGGGTCATCCTCACCCGCCCGGCCGTCGAGGCGGGGGAGCGACTCGGCTTCCTCCCGGGGACGCTC
>JAJXUB010000024.1 GCA_021783215.1 Actinomycetes bacterium
GGCCTGCCCATCGACCGGGGGAGCGCACTGCGGCTCATCGAGGCGGCGGCGGGACCCCGTCCGGGGTCACCGGCCGAGGAGCTGCGGACCCGCACACGGCGCGACGACGCGGTCCGCCGGCACGTCCCGGATGGCGCTCGCTTCGACCTGCGCAACCCGGCGTCGGTCCGGGAGATGCTCCATGGCGTCGGCATCGACGTCCCGACGACCCGAAAGTGGGTGCTCGGCGCCTACCAGGAGGTCCACCCGGTCGTTCCCGCGCTGCTGGCCTGGCGCGCCGACGAACGGATCGCGACGACGTACGGGTACACGTGGCTCGACGCTCATGTCGGTCCGGACGACCGGCTCCGCGGCCGCTGGACCGTCTCCGACGGCGCCGCCGGGCGCATGACCGCGCAGAACGGGCTGCACAACCTCCCGGCGGTCCTACGGCCCGCCGTCGCGGCGGAGGAGGGGCACGTGCTCGTGCGGGCCGACCTCGGCCAGATCGAGCCGCGGGTGCTCGCCGCCGTCTCCGGCGACCCGGCGTTCGCCGCCGCGACGCGGGCCGATGACCTGTACGCGCCGGTGGCCGCGCGCCTCGCCGTCGAGCGACCCGTGGCCAAGGTCGCCGTCCTCGCCGCGATGTACGGCCAGCGCTCCGGGGCCGCCGGTGAGGCTCTCCGAGGGCTCGAGCGGGCCTACCCGGTCGCCATGTCGCTCCTCGACCGGGCGTATGCCGCAGGCCTGCGCGGCGCGCCGGTCCGCACCTTCGGTGGCAGGCTCGTGCGGACGGACTTCGGGGTCCGTGACCACCCCGTGGGCGCGGACCGGAACCTCGACGCCGGCCGGGGGCGCTTCGCGCGCAATGCGGTCATCCAGGGGTCGGCCGCCGAGCTGTTCAAGGCGTGGGCGGCGACGGTGCGCGCGGCCCTGCGGGGATCGCAGGCACGGATCGTCCTCTGTCTGCACGACGAGCTCCTCGTGCACGCACCGGAGGCTGAGGCACCGCAGGTCGCCGCCGCCCTGCACGGCTGCCTGGACGACGCGGCCCGGCGGTGGGTGGGTTCGGACGCCGTCCGCTTCGTCGCCGATGTCTCGACGATCCGTCGATGGTCGGACGCCAAGCCCTGAAGGCCGACCCCTCGGTTCGAGGAGTCCTCGACCGGAGTCCGGGAGGAGGTTGCCTCGAACCAGGGCACGAAGGCCGAGGGAGGGCTGCCGGTCAGATGGGGCCGGAGTCGCCGTCGTCGGAGACGGTCCGGAGGAACTCCTCGAACTCGGCGCCGATCTCGTCCGCGGACGGGATGTCGACGGCCTCCGTCGCAAGGAGGCTCGGGCGCTCCCGTCCGGCAAGGAACGCGTCGTACTGCTGCTCGAGCGCCCTCACGACGGCCCGGACCTCGTCGTTCTCGGCGACCTGAGAGTTGATTGCCGCGCGTGTCTGCCCGGCCAGCGCGACGAGGGCGTCGTTCGGCAGGTTCAGGCCCGTGGCGCCGGTGACGGCGGTCAGCGCGGTCAGCGCTCCTTCCGCGAAGTCGGCACCGGCAAGGTAGTGGGGGACGTGGACGGCATACCCGATCGCCGGCCGGCCGAGCTCGCCGAGGCGTAGCTCGAGGAGGGCGAGGAAGCTGCCAGGCACCTGGACGCGGCCGAACGGCGACGTCGCGTTGCCGAGGAGGGCGCGGTCGGTGCCGTGCGGGGTCATGCCGACCGGGCGCGTATGGGGGACGCCCATGGGGATGCCGTGGGCGGTGACCAGAACCGTCACCCCGACGCGGTCCATGACCTCGCGAACAGCCTCGGCCATCCGCTCCCACTGGAAGTCGGGCTCGACGCCGTCGAGGAGGTAGAAGGTCTCGCCCTCACGGTCCGTCAGACGGTAGAGGACGAGCGACGGGTCGTCGTAGGACGCCCACCGGTTCGCGTCGAACACCATGACGGGCCGCCGGCCGCGGTAGTCGAGGACCTGGTCGACGTCGAACGTCGCGACGACCTCGGGCGAGCACGTGTCGAGCAGGTGCCGGGCGAGGACGCCCTGGACGTTCCCGGCGTCGAGGAACCCGGCGAGCGCCGCGACGAGGACGCCGGGGCGCGGCTCGATGAGCGCCTCGGTCTCGTAGCGGTAGAGCGCTGTCGGGTCCTGCACGGAACATCCTTCGTCGGTCGAACGTCTGTCCTGACGGTCAACGTATGCCCGCCCCCTGTGATTCCACCATGGCCAGGGGATCCTCATCGTTGCGCCCCGATGGCGGCGATGACGCGCTTCTCCGACACCGTGCCGCGCGTGCCGATGGACTGGGCGAAGAGGCTGACCCGCAGCTCTTCGATGGCCCACGCGATGGCGCGGACCCCGGGGCGGGAGGCATCGGCCCCCGAACCGAGGAGGTCGACATAGGCGCCCTCGACCCGGTCCACCTGCTCCTGCAGGAGCGGCTCGCGCGGGTTGGTGGCCGCCTTGGTCAGCCGCGCGGCGATGCCGCGGAGGTAGCGCTCGACGTCCCCCAGGCGGGACAGCCCCGTGTCCGCGACGAAACCCGGCCGGACGAGACCGCCCCACTGGGCCCGGACGTCGGCGACGGTCGCCCGCAGCCAGGGCGGGTGGCCCGTGGCCGCCGCACGCTCGACGGGCTCGAGGAGGCGGCGAACCTCCGCTGAGGCCGCCAGGACGGGTTCGACGGCTCGGACGACCTCGAGAACCCGCGTCGGCAGGTGGGTTCGGACCGCGGTCTGGACCTGTTCGTACGCCGCCCGCGTGCGGACCACCCCGTCCCCGACGTGCTCGGCGACGATGGCGTCGACGGCCGCGGCCAGGCAGTCGTCGAGGAGCGCCGGGACGGACCCGTGAGGGTTCTCGGCGAGGGCGAGCTTCTGGGTGTTGGACAGGTTGGCTAGGACCCGCTTCCACGGCGGCTGGGTGCCGAGGATGAGCAGCCGGCGTACGCCACGGTGCGTCGCCGCGTCGGCGGCAGCCCGGCTCGGCAGGACCCGAAGGTCGACGGCCTCCACGCGGTCGACGAGGGCCGGGTAGCCGTGGACCGTCTGGCGTCCGGAGCGGCTGTCGAAGGTGCCGGGGAGCACGTCGAGATCCCATGTCGTCAGACCCGTGCGCTCGATGGCAGCGCCGGCGGTCGACATCCGGGTCTGGACGTGCCCGGCGAGCCGCGCTCGCAGGACCTCCAGGTCGGGGCCCGACGCGAGGGCACCGCCGCGACGATCCTCAACCCGGAACGTCACCCGCAGGTGGGAGGGCAGGTGCTCGGGATCCCAGGCGTCCGGTGGCACGGTGACGCCCGTGCGGCTTCGCAGGGCGTCGCCGAGCGCGGCGACGAACGGCCCGAGCCCGACGCGGTCGTCCGGGATGGCCGCGAGGGCCGCAACCGCGTGGTCCGGGGCCGGGACGAAGTGGCGGCGGACCTCCTTCGGCAGCGCCCGCAGGTGGGCGACGGCCAGGTCGGTGCGCATCCCCGGGACGAGCCAGTCGAAGCCGGCCGCGGACACGCGGTTGAGGATCTCGACGGGGATGTGGACGGTGACGCCATCCTCGTCGGTGCCTGGGGCGAACTGGTAGGACAGGTGGAGCTCGACGCCCCCTTGGCGCCAGCGCGTCGGGTAGTCGCGTGCGGACACCGCTCCCCCGTTGTCGCGCCGGACGATGTCCTCGGTCAGGTGGAGCAGCCGCGGGGTCTCCGGGGACGCCGTCCTCCACCACGCGTCGAAGTTCCGGGAGGAGACGATGTCGGCGGGGATCCGCTTGTCGTAGAACGCGAAGAGCGTCTCGTCGTCGACGACGAGATCGCGCCGGCGGGCCCGCTCCTCGAGGTTTCCCAGGCGCCGGACCAGGTCGGCGTTGGCTCGCGCGAACCGGTGGGTCGTCTCCCAGTCCCCGTCGACGAGGGCGTGACGGATGAACAGCTCGCGGGCCAGCGCGGCGTCGGTCCGGGCGAGCTGGACCGTCCGGTCGGCAGCGAGGGTGACGCCGTAGAGCGTCACCCTCTCGGTGGCGACGGCCGCCCCGTGGGACGCCGACCACCGCGGCTCGGAGTAGGACCGCTTGACGACGTGGCTGCCGGCCTCCTCGGCCCACGCCGGGTCGATGCGGGCGTTCGTCCGCGCCCACACCCTCGACGTCTCCACGAGCTCCGCGCTCATGACGAAGTCCGGCTGCCGCCGGAACAGCGCCGACCCTGGTGCGATGGAGAAGTGGGCGCCGCGCGCCCCGAGGTAGTCCCTGCGCGGCCCGTCGCGGACACCGACCTGCGACAGCAGTCCGGCGAGCAGGGCCTGGTGGATGCGGTCGGCGTCGACGTCACCGCCGCGGGGTGCGGTCCGCCGGCCCGGGTCCATGCCCTCGGCCTTGGCCGCCTGGCGGAGCTGGGTGTGGAGGTCCTGCCACTCGCGCACGCGCAGGTAGTGGAGGAACTCCCTCGTGCACATCTTCCGGAATGCCGTGCCGCTCAAGGCCTTCTGCTGCTCGCGCAGGTAGCTCCACAGGTTGAGCAGGGTGATGAAGTCGGAGTGCTCGTCGCGGAACCGCGCGTGCTGCTGGTCCGCCTGCGTCCGCTGCTCCTCGGGCCGCTCACGAGGATCCTGGATGGACAGGGCGGCGACGATGACCAGGGCCTCGGCGGTGGCTCCGAGCCGGTCGGCCTCGACGAGCATCCGCCCCATCCGCGGGTCGACCGGCATCCGGGCGAGTGTGCGTCCGTATGCCGTGAGCCGGCGCCCGCGCCCGGGGTGTCCCTCGTCCTCGGGCCGGAAGGCCCGCAGCTCGGTGAGCAGCCGGTACCCGTCGGCGACCTGCCGCGGGTCGGGCGCGTCGACGAACGGGAAGCGGCGCACGTCGCCCAGGCCCAGGGCGGTCATCCGGAGGATGACGGCGGCGAGGTTGGTCCGCTGGATCTCCGGCTCCGTGAAGTCGGGCCGGGCCTCGTAGTCGGCCTCGGCATACAGGCGGATGCAGATCCCGTCTGCGAGGCGTCCGCACCGGCCAGCACGCTGTCTCGCCGAGGCCTTGCTGACCGGCTCGATGGGCAGACGCTGGACCTTGGTTCGCAGGCTGTAGCGCGAGATTCGCGCGGTGCCCGTGTCGACGACGTAGCGGATGCCGGGAACGGTCAGCGACGTCTCGGCGACGTTCGTCGCGAGGATGACCCGGCGGTTCGAGCTGCGCACGAAGACGCGGTGCTGCTCGGCCGCCGAGAGCCTGGCGTACAACGGGACGATGTCCGTGTCCGGCAGCCGCATCCCCGCGAGGGCGTCGGCGGCGTCGCGGATCTCGCGTTCCCCGGAGAGGAACACGAGGACGTCCTCCGGTCCACCCCGGCCGCCCTCGGTCCACAGCTCCTCGACGGCCTCGCAGATGCCCGTGACCTGGTCCCGCGCGTCGGCGTCCGGACGCTCCGGGTCGACGAGCGGCCGGTAGCGGACCTCGACGGGGTAGGTCCGACCGGACACCTCGACGATGGGTGCGGGCTCGCCGGTGGCCGGGTCGGCGAAGTGGGCGGCGAACGCCGCCGGGTCGATCGTCGCCGACGTGACGATGACCTTCAGGTCGGGACGCCGCGGCAGGAGTGCCTTGAGGTAGCCGAGGATGAAGTCGATGTTGAGGGACCGTTCATGGGCCTCGTCGATGATGATCGTGTCGTAGCGGCGCAGGTCCCGGTCGCGCTGCATCTCGTTGAGAAGGATGCCGTCCGTCATGACCTTCAGCTGGGTCCCCGACCCGGAGTGGTCGGTGAACCGGACCTGGTAGCCGACCGACGTGCCGAGCCCGACGCCGAGCTCGTCGGCGATGCGCTCGGCGACGGACCGGGCGGCGATCCGGCGCGGCTGGGTGTGGGCGATCCGGGCGTCGGCGCCGCGGCCGAGCTCAAGGCACATCTTCGGCAGCTGGGTCGTCTTGCCGGAGCCGGTCTCCCCCGCGACGATGACGACCTGGTGGTCGCGGATGGCGTCGAGGAGGTCGTCGCGGCGCTCGACGACGGGAAGGTGCTCGGGATAATGCAGGTCCTCCGCGGTCCAGCGGCGCCTCGGCGCCGGGTCGTCGGCGGGCATTGAGCAAGGATAGGTCGGCCGGGACCCCGTGGCCGACGGCCGGCATACGCATGCGCACCAGCAGCCGAGGTTACGATGCCCGGCGGAGGCAGCAACGACGAGGAGGAGACACCATGGCCGACGACACGTACGCACCGAGCGCAACCCCGTGGGTCCGCGACCATGTCGCGACGATCGAAGCGACCGGGGACACCGGCACCGTCGACATCATGGGCCTGCCCGTCGTCCTCCTGACGATGCGCGGTGCGCGCTCGGGCCGGCTCCGCAAGGTGCCCCTCATGCGGGTCGAGCACGACGGCACCTATGTCGCCGTCGGGAGCAAGGGCGGCGCGCCGCAGAACCCCGCGTGGGTGGCGAACGTCCGGGCCCACCCGGAGATCACGCTCCAGGACGGGACGCGGACGCACGATGTCGTCGCGCGGGAGATCAGCGGAGCCGAGCGGGCGACGTGGTGGGAGCGTTGCGTCGCCGCGTTCCCGCCGTATGCCGACTACGCGACGAAGACCGACCGCCTTATCCCGCTGTTCCTCCTCGAACCCCGCTGAACCGCCGCATCCACCACAGCCCGAGGAAGGGCAGGACGAGCGGGACGTAGCCGTAGCCGGCTCCGAAGTGCGACCACACGGTCTTGTCGGGGAACAGGGCAGGGATGGCGTACGAGACGATCCCGACGGCGAGCACGCCCACGGCCTCGACGCTGCAGGAGACCAGCGCGAGCCGAACCATGGCCGGGCCGCCCTTCGCGACAGCGATGGTGGCGATGATGTAGAAGAGCGCCGCAACCGCCGACAGGACGTAGGCGAGTGGCGCACGGGAGAAGTACGAGGCGATCTGGACGCTCGACCGGCCGGTTGCGGCGAGAGCCATGACCGCGTAGAGGGCGACGATGACCCGGCCCGGTCCGTTGCTCGTGTGCCGCGGCGCCGCGTCAGGCATTGAGGCCCCAGATCTGCTGCATCCGGCCGGTCATGACGGCGACCGTGAAGGTGCCGACGGCGACCGCCGCCATGGACCAGCGGGACTTCTCCTTGATCGCCGTCCAGGCGACGAACGGGGCGACGACGACGAGGCTGAGCCCGTACGCGACGAAGGTGGCCCGCTCGGCGTGGAGGGCACCGACCCGGACGACGGAGACGACCGCCTGGACGAGGACGGCGAGCTCGAGCAGGGCCAGGGTGCCCAGGATGATGTCATCGAAGAGGCGGTCGCGCAGGGCGTAGATCGCGGCGAGGACGATGGCGGCCACCGACAGCGCGACGATGACGACCGTGAGGGGTGTCAGCACGGCATGATCGTATGCCTGTGAGCTACCTCGACCCGTCGGTCAGGGCTGCCCGCAGCAGGTCTGCGTAGGCCGCGGCCTCGCCCTGCGCGTACCGGGTCCTGGGCCAGAAGAAGCCCCGGAGGCCGTCGCCCTTGGTCCGGGGTACGACGTGGACGTGGAGATGGGGAACCGACTGGCTCACCGTGTTGTTGAGGGCGACGAAGCTGCCCTCGGCGCCGAGGCCGTCGAGGACCGCTGTCGCGAGCCGACGCGCCATGGACATCAGCGGCAGAAGAACCTCGTCCGACACCTCGGGCAGGGTCGCCACGTGGTCGCGTGGGACGAGGAGGACGTGGCCCTTCAGGAGCGGTCGCGCGTCGAGGAAGGCGATGGCCGCGGCGGACTCGAGGACGACATGGGCCGGCTCCGTGCCGGCGACGATGCGGCAGAAGGCGCACCCGTCCGTCACGCCGGCTCCCAGACGGCCCGGACGCGCTCGGCCAGGCGCCGTCCCTGGGCCCGGCCGGCGGCGAGGGTGCCCGCGGCGCGGGACAGGTCGAGCAGGTCCCGGCCGATGGCCTGGCGGGAGGGGCCGTCGGGGGCGATGAGAACGGACCGCACGCCGGGCCCGAGCCGCTCGAGCTGCTGCGCCGGGCGGTCCTTGGGACGGACGGCGAAGGGGATGGGGGCGATGACGACGACCCGGTCGTGCCCACGGGCGAGGTCGACGTTCGTCGCGGTCCGCATGCCGCCGTCGACGTAGCGCCGGCCGTTGATCGTCACGGGCGGGTAGATGCCGGGGACCGCGCAGCTGGCCGCCATCGCGCGCTCGAGCGGGACGCCGGAGTCCTTCGTGAAGACGACGCACTCGCCGGACAGAGCGTCGACGGCGGTGATCAGGAGCCGAGCGCTCGGCCAGGGGGCGCCGACGAGGCGCTCGCCGACGGCCGCGACCCAGACGTCCTCCGCGGCGACGTGGCCGCGGTCGGCGACCATGACGGAGGCCCTGCCGAGCAGGGTCCGCCCGTTGCGGCGGTCACCCGGCACGAACATGGCCGCCATGAACCGCAGCCCGTCGACGGTCCGCAGGCTCGCCTGCGGCAGCTCGTGCTCTCCGCTGAAGAGGCGGTCGAGGCCCGCGCCGAAGAGACCCCCGGACCGCGCGTGCGCGGCGATGACGGACCCGGCGGAGGTCCCGATCATCGTGTCGGCCGTGAGGAGGTCGACCCCCGCGTCGAGGAGGCCCTCGATGACCCCAGCCTCCCAGGCGATCCCCGTGACGCCGCCGCCGCCGAGGACGACCGCCCGGCCCTGCGTGGTCGGCGGTGTCCACGGCCGTAGGCCGGGGTCCCCCGGTTGTGGTCCCCAGGGCATGCGCCTCATGACATGGATGCTACCTGCCGGTAATGATTGGGGCATGACCACGGCGAGGATCGGCGACATCACCATCGAGTACGACGTCCACGGACCCGGGGACGGCGAGGCGATCGTGCTCCTCATGGGCCTGGGGATGCAGATGATCGCGTGGCGGGAGGACCTCCTCGCCCTGCTGGCCGACGAGGGCTTCCGGGTCATCCGGATGGACAACCGCGACGTCGGGATGTCGTCGAAGACGTCGGGGCCCCCGCCGCGGCGTCAGCATGTCGTCGGGGCGCTCGTCCATCGTCGCCTGACGCGCCCCGACTACACCCTCGAGAACATGGCCAGCGACGTCGCGGGCCTACTGGACGCGCTTCAGGTCCCGGCGGCCCACGTCGTCGGCGCCTCGATGGGTGGGATGATCGCCCAGGAGCTCGCCATCGGCTGGCCGGGCCGAGTGCTCAGCCTGTGCTCGATCATGTCGAACACCGGAGACAAGCGGCATGGCGCGCTCGACCCGTCGTTGCTCCCAGCCCTGCGGCGCACGATGTTCGCACCACCCCCGACGAGCCGTGCCGCGCGGGTCGAGCGGACCGTCGAGATCTTCCGGGTCATCTCGGGGCCCCACTTCGCCGAGGATGACATCCGGAGGTTGGCCGAGGCGTCCGCGGACCGGTCCGACGACGTCGTCGGACCGACGCGGCAGCTCATCGCGCTGAACGCCAGCCCGGACCGGACCCGACGCCTGCGCCAGGTCCGGGTGCCGACGCTGGTCGTCCACGGCCTGCGCGACCGGCTCGTCACCCCCAGCGGTGGCATCGCGACGACCCGCGCGGTAAACAACTCCCGGCTGGTCATGTTCCCCGACATGGCGCACGACCTGCCGACGCCACGGCTGCCCGAGATCGCCGAGGAGATCGTCCGCAACGCCCGCCGGGCGAGCACGGCGCGGTGAGCCAGCCGGCCGGTCAGCTGCGCAGCTCCGCGATGGTGTCACCGAACGCCGAGACGAGCGTGTCGATGTCGGACTCCGTCGCGACGAGCGGCGGAGCCAGCCGGACGGTGCTGCCATGGGTCTCCTTGGCGAGGATGTGCCGGCGCAGCAGCGCCTCGGTGACGGCCCGGCCGTCGCCGAGGGTCGGGTCGATGTCGACGCCCGCCCAGAGGCCGCGAACCCGCAGGCCGGCGATGCCATGGCCGATGAGGGGAGCCAGGCCGGCCTCCAGCTGGGCTCCCCGCACGCGGGCCGCCTCCTGGAAGGTCCCCTCGTTCAGCATGGCGATGACCTCGCGGCCGATGGCCGCGGCGAGCGGGTTGCCGCCGAACGTCGACCCGTGCGACCCCGGGGTGATGACATCCATGACGGCGTGGTCCGCAGCGATGGCGCTGACCGGGTAGAGGCCCCCCCCGAGAGCCTTGCCGAGGACGTAGATGTCCGGGACGACATCCTCGTGGTCGCACGCGAACGTCCGGCCGGTGCGGCCGAGACCGGACTGGATCTCGTCGGCGACCATGAGGATGTTGCGCTCGTCGGCGAGGCCGCGCACGTCGCGGAGGAACCCGTCCGGGGGGATGACGACCCCGGCCTCGCCCTGGACCGGCTCGAGGAGGATGGCGACCGTCGTCTCGTCGACGAGCGCCTCGATGTCGGTCACCGAGCCGTACTTGGCCATGGGGAAGCCCGGCGTGAAGGGGCCGTAGTGGTCGTGGGCGACGGGGTCGTTCGAGAATGACACGATGGTCGTCGTGCGCCCGTGGAAGTTGTCGGCCATGACGATGATCGACGCGCGGTCCTCCGGGACACCTTTGACCTCGTAGCCCCAGCGTCTGGACACCTTCAGCGCCGTCTCGACGGCCTCGGCACCGGAGTTCATCGGAAGGACCTGGTCCTTCCCGGTCAGGCCGGCGAGGTCCCGCGCGAACGCGCCGAGCTGGTCGTTGTAGAAGGCGCGGCTCGTCAGCGTGAGCCGGTCCAGCTGCTCGTGCGCGACCCTGAGAAGCCGCGGGTGGCCGTGGCCGAAGTTGAGCGCGGAGTACCCCGCGAGGCAGTCGAGGTATGCCGTCCCCTCGACGTCGGTGACCCACGCCCCCTGGCCGGAGGCGATGACGACGGGCAGCGGGTGGTAGTTGTGGGCGGCATACGTCTCGGTCGCGGCGACGTGGTCGGCGCTGGTCGCGAGGGAACCCGAGGTCGTTTCGCTCATGGGAGACCTTTCAGCCCTACGGGGCGTGTCAGACGGGGTGCGCCGGGCGTGGTTCGCGGGCTGGCACACCGAGCCTAGAGCCCCTGTGGGCACCGGCCGGCGCCACCCCACGGCCGGTCAGGCGGGCTCGAGGAGGCCTCGCGGCACGGGCACGACGACGTCGTCGACGCGCAGCTGGACGCGCGTGACGCCCAGGCCCTCGACGACGCCCGTCGCGCCCTGCCACCGTCCGGGCGCGGTGATCCGGGCGAGGTCACCAAGGTGGAGGGGCCGGTGAAGGAGGTCATCCTCGGGAAGCGGCAGCGGCTCGCGCCCCATCCGGACCCGAGAGCCGTGGCGGGCGCGGAGGGCGGCCAGCTCCTTGGCGAACTCCGGGTGCACCGCGGCGGGGCGGCCGGCATACGTCCACGCGAAGAGATGTTCCGGGCTGAACGTCCGCCGGCACCGGGGGCACGAGAGGACGCGCGTCGGCCGGCGATGACGGGTGACCTCGTGCCCGGCGGGGCACGTCCCCACCCAGAGCCCGGATGGCCGCGGCGAGCCGTCCGGGACGCAGCGCTCGCCCGAGCACCCGATGGCTCGGGCCCGCGCACGCCAGACGTCGTCGTGCCCGTGGTCGGGGCCGACCAGGGCGTGCGCGATCTCGTGGAGGATCGTGTCCCGAACCTCCTCCTCGGTGTGCAGCCGCGTGATCGGGCCGCTCAGCCCGATGCTCCGCTGCCGGAAACGGCACACCCCGGCGCGCGTCTTGGCCCGGTCGAGGACCACGGACCACCCGAGGAGCCCGTGCTCGGTCATCAGGTCGCGGGCGAGCCTCAGGGCTGCACCGAGATCCACCGGACACCTCCTCGACGTCGTCTCCGCCGACCCTACGAGACGGCCCCGACACCGACGCGGACGCCGCACCGACGAGGCCCGCCTCATGGCTGGGGGCCTTAGGGTTTCCTCGTCGCCGGCCGCCGGCGAAGGAAGAGGAGCCGCCGATGACCGCCGACCTGGAGGTGACGCGGCGTCCCGGCTCCTGGTTCGGCCGCCATCGGACGGCCGTGGCGGTGACGACACAGCTTGTCGTCCTCGTCCTCGTCGTCTGGTTCCTCGTCATCCCGCAGATGGGCGACACCGGCCAGTCGATGGCGGTGCTGCGCAGGTTCAGCGGCCGGTGGATCGCGCTCGCCCTCCTCGCCGAGGTCGCCTCCTTGTATGCGTACACGCTCGCCACCCGCGCGATCGTCCCCCCACGGACGCGCCCGCGGTGGAACGTCGTCGCCCGGATCGACCTGTCGGCGATCGCGCTGGGCCACAGCCTCCCCGACGGCGGTGCCGCCGGGACGGCCCTGGCCATCCGGCTGCTGACGACCGCCGGGGTTCCGGCCGCCGACGCAGGCGTCGCCAAGATCGTCGAGGGCGTCGCGTCCATGGTCGTCCTCCACGCGACGGTGCTCATCGGGCTCGGCTACGTCGGTGCCCACGCGGCGCTGACTCGGTGGGCCCTCCTGCCCGCGGTCGTGGCGGCCGGGTTCATCCTCGTCAGCGCCGTCGTCGCCCTCGCCCTCACCCACCCCCGCCTCCAGGCACTGCTCGTTCGTGGCTTGCGGCACATCCCACGCGTCGGCGACCGCCTGGCACGCACCTTCGCGTCCCTGGACGAGCGTGACTTCGCCGCCCATGCCCGCGACGTCGCGGGAACCCCGAAGCACCTGGCGCAGCTGCTCGCGCTCCTCGCCACCAACTGGGTCCTCGACGCGCTCGCCCTGTGGTCCTGCCTGCATGCGTTCGGCCCCCACGTCGGCCTCCAGGCCCTGACGGTCGGATACGCCCTGCAGGCGATCAGCACATGGGTCCCCATCACCCCCAACGGTCTCGGCGTCGCCGAGAGCCTCATGATCCCGATGTTCGTCGCGCTCGGGTCCCATCGGGCGGTCGCCGTCGACGGGATCCTCGCGTGGCGGCTGCTCGCCTACTGGCTCCCGATGCCGCTGGGTGCGCTCGCCTACGCGTCGCTGGCGATCCATCGAGCGATCCGCCGCGAGTGATGACGTCCGGGGGACGCGCCTGTCGAGCGCGCTCCTCAGCCGTGCAGGACGGCAGCGCCGCCGAACCGGCCGTGGGCCAGGTCGGCGAGCGCACGCGGAGCCTCGGACATCGCGTACGCCGTCGTCGTCGCCCGGATTCCGTGGCGGGTCGCGATGCGGAGGAACTCCTCCCCGTCCGTCCTCGTGTTGGCCGTGACGGAGCGCAGGCGTCGCTCCTGGAAGAGATGCGCCGCATAGTCCAGCGGGGGGATGCCCGACAGCCAGATGCCGGCGACGGCGAGGGTGCCCCCGCGGGCTAGGGCGGCGAGGGCGACGGGGACGAGCCCGCCGGCGGGCGCGAAGAGGATCGCCCCGTCGAGCGGCTCCGGCGGAGCGTCCGCCGCACCGCCGACGGAGTCGACGCCGAGGCGCCTGGCGAGGTCCTGGTTGTGCTCGCCACGTGTGAGGACGTGGACGCGCATCCCCTCGTTGAGGGCCACCTGCGCGGTGAGGTGCGCGCTACCGCCGAAGCCGTAGATCCCGAGCCGACCGCCGGGCGGCACGTTCGCCGCTCGCAGCGAGCGGTAGCCGATGATCCCCGCGCAGAGGAGCGGGGCGGCGGCCTCGTCGTCGATGCCGTCGGGGAGGCGGTAGGCGTAGCGCTCGTCGACGAGACAGTGTTCGGCATACCCTCCGTCGACGTCCCACCCGGTGAACGTCGGTCGTTCGCAGAGGTTCTCGGCCCCGCGACGACACGGGTCGCACGTGCCGTCCGTCGAGGCGAGCCACGGCACCCCGATCCGGTCCCCGGTCCGCCATCGGGTGACGTCGCTGCCCAGGGCGTCGACGACGCCGACGACCTCGTGCCCGGGGGTCACGCCGTGCCGCCTCGGGGGCAGGTCTCCTTCGGCGAGGTGGAGGTCGGTCCGACATACGCCACAGCATGTGACCGCGACGCGGACCTGCTGGGGGCCCGGCTGGGGGACGTCGCGCTCCACGCGGAGAAGCGGTCCCTCGTCGATCGGGCGGCACGCCTCGACGATCCAGCTCCACATGGCAGACCTCCACCGGCGACCGCCGTTCACGGGTTCCCACCTCCACGCTAGCGCGAACCACCGTCCACAGGTCGTTGACGATTCTTCGACCTCGGCGATCTGTGGTTAGGTTTACCTAACTCGCCTGGACCAGGAGGAAACCGTGGGACTGTTCGGCACGCTGGTGCTCGGCCTTATCGCCGGCATCTCGATCCTGCTCGGCCTGCCGATCGGCCGGTTGCGCAACCCCGCGGTCGGGTTGCGCGTCTTCCTGACGGCGACGGCCGTCGGGGTCCTCCTCTTCCTCGTGTGGGACATCCTGTCCCAGGCGTGGGAGCCTATCGACGCCGCGCTGACCGACATGCACGCCAAGGGGTCCGGTTTCGGCGCCGTCGCCGGGTACGGGACGCTGTTCGCCGCCGGACTCGCCGTCGGGCTGCTCTCGCTCGTCTGGTACGAGTCCTGGATGCGCACGCACCGCAGGGGGTCGGGCGATGGGACGTCCCGGTGGACGGGCGTGCGAAGGCTCGCCCTGCTCATCGCCGTCGGAATCGGGCTGCACAACTTCGGGGAGGGCCTGGCCATCGGCCAGTCCGCCGCTCGTGGCGACCTCACGCTGGCGACGCTGCTCGTCATCGGCTTCGCCCTCCACAACGCGACCGAGGGTTTCGGCATCACGGCACCGTTGGCCGGGGACGTCGACGCCGCCGGTGCGCGGCGGCGTCCGTCGTGGTCCCTCCTGATGACCCTCGGCCTCATCGGTGGGGGTCCGACCGTCCTCGGCGCCGGCCTGGGCCACTCCTTCACGTCGGCGCCGGTCAGCGTCGTCGTCCTCACCCTGGCCGCCGGCTCGATCCTCTACGTCGTCCTCCAGCTCGTCGCCGTCGCCACGAAGGCCCAGCGGGCCACCCTGGTCGGCTACGGGCTTCTCGTCGGCCTCATCGCCGGCTTCGCCACCGACGCCATCGTCACGGCCGCCGGGGCCTGAGCGGCGGCAGGGGGGCCCGACCTGCGCCCGAGTGCCCCCGGTCGCCGCGGCGGCCGGGGGCACTCGGGTCAGGACGGCGGCGCGGCTCAGCTGCAACCGCTCGTGCTGCCGCATCCCTCGCAGACGTAGCAGCTGCCGGCCGGACGCATCTTCGTCCCACACGTCAGGCACATCGGCGCGTCGGCCGCCTTCTTGTCGCCGAACTTCACGAGGAGGTCGGCGGAGGAGTGGACGTCGGCGTCGGCTTCGCGCGCCGACGCCGCGCCCGCTCCGGAGGTGATCTCCGAGGCGGCGACGACGTGGCCCTGGCCTGAGCCCTGGGCGACGGCCGGCTTCGCCGACGCCCCGATCCCCATGGACAGCGACTCGACCTCGTCCTCGACGTCCTCGACCGGCTCCGGCGCCACCGGGACGTACGAGCCGGTCTCGAGGTGCCGCGCCCGCTCCTCGGCCGTGTTGATGCCCATGTACGAGCGCGTCTCGGCGTCGAGGTAGTCGAGGGCGAGCCGCCGGAAGACGTAGTCCATGAGCGACTGCGCCATCCGGATGTCCTGGTCGTCGGTCATGCCGGCAGGCTCGAAGCGCATGTTCGTGAACTTCTCGACGTAGGTCTCCAGCGGCACGCCGTACTGGAGCGCGACGGAGATCGCGATGGAGAAGGCGTCCATGACACCGGCGAGGGTCGAGCCCTGCTTGCCGAACTTCAGGAACAGCTCGCCGAGCCGCCCGTCGTCGTACGTACCGGCTGTCAGGTAGCCCTCCGCGCCACCGACGGAGAACGACGTCGTCTGCGAGCTCCGCCGCTTGGGGAGGCGCTCGCGGGTCGGCCGGTAGACGACCTTCTCGACGACCTCGGGCGTCCCCGCCGCCGCCTTGGCGTCCTTCGCCGTCGAGCCGCCGTCGGAGAGGGGCTGGCCGACCTTGCAGTTGTCCCGGTAGACGGCCAGCGCCTTCAGGCCCATCGTCCAGCCCTGCATGTAGACGTCGGCGATGTCCTCGACCGTCGCCGTCTCCGGCAGGTTCACCGTCTTGGAGATGGCGCCGGAGAGGAACGGCTGGCATGCCGCCATCATCTTGACGTGGCCCATCGGCGGGATGGCCCTCTCCCCCATCGCCGTGTCGAACACCTCGTAGTGCTCGGGCTTGAGGCCCGGGGCACCGACGACGTGGCCCTTGTCCGCGATGTACTCGACGATCGCCTCGATGGTCTCCTCGGTGTAGCCGAGCCGCTTGAGCGCCCTGGGGATCGTCAGGTTGACGATCTGCATGGAGCCGCCGCCGACGAGCTTCTTGAACTTCACGAGCGAGAAGTCCGGCTCGATGCCGGTCGTGTCGCAGTCCATCATGAAGCCGATCGTCCCCGTCGGGGCGAGGACCGACGCCTGGGCGTTGCGGAACCCGTTCTGCTCGCCGAGCCGGACGACATCGGCCCACGCCGTCGTCGCGACGCGGTGGATGTCCCTGTCCATCGTCTCGATGGTCCGGAGCGCGTCGTTGGCGGCCTGGTGCTTGCGCATGACCCTCTTGTGGGCGTCCGCGTTGCGCGCGTAGCCGGCATACGGGCCGACGACCGCGGCGAGCTGCGCCGAGCGCTTGTAGGCCGCGCCCGTGAGCAGGGACGTGATCGCGGCGGCAAGCGCTCGACCACCGTCGGAGTCGTAGCCGTGACCTGTCGCCATGAGCAGGGCGCCGAGGTTGGCGTAGCCGATGCCGAGCTGGCGGTAGTCCCGCGTCGTGACCCCGATCGACTCCGTCGGGAAATCGGCGAAGCAGATGGAGATGTCCATCGCCGTGATGACGAGCTCGACGACCTTCTCCATGAGCTCGGCGTCGAACGTGTCGTCGTCGCGGAGGAACTTCAGGAGGTTGAGCGAGGCGAGGTTGCACGAGGAGTTGTCGAGCGACATGTACTCCGAGCACGGGTTCGACGCCGTGATGCGCCCGCTCTCCGGGTTCGTGTGCCAGGCGTTGATCGTGTCGTCGTACTGAAGGCCCGGGTCCGCGCACTCCCACGCGGCCTTGGCGATCCGGCCGAAGAGCTCGCGCGCGTCGACGGTGTCGATGACCTCGCCGGACTTCCGACCGCGGAGGCCGAACTCCTTGCCCTCCTCGACGGCATGCATGAACTCGTCGCTGACCCGGACGGAGTTGTTGGCGTTCTGGTACTGGACGGAGACGATGTCCTTGCCGCCGAGGTCCATGTCGAAACCGGCGTCGCGCAGGGCACGGATCTTGTCCTCCTCGCGCGCTTTGGTGTCGACGAACTCGACGATGTCGGGGTGGTCGACGTCGAGGACGACCATCTTCGCCGCACGGCGGGTTGCGCCGCCGGACTTGATCGTCCCCGCGGAGGCGTCCGCGCCGCGCATGAAGGACACCGGGCCGGAGGCGGTGCCACCGGAGGAGAGGAGCTCCTTGGACGAGCGGATCCGGGAGAGGTTGAGGCCGGCGCCGGAGCCGCCCTGGAAGATCTTCCCCTCCTCCTTGTACCAGTTGAGGATGCTGTCCATCGAGTCGTCGACGGAGAGGATGAAGCACGCGCTGACCTGCTGCGGGCTGTTCGTCCCGACGTTGAACCACACCGGGCTGTTGAAGCTGAACACCTGGTGGAGGAGGGCATGGGTGAGCTCGAGCCCGAAGATCTCGGCGTCCTCCGGGGTCGCGAAGTAGGCGTGGTTCACGCCGGCCTCGACGTAGCGGCCGACGACCCGGTCGATGAGCGCCTTGAGGCTCGACTCGCGCTGCGGCGTGCCGACGGCACCGCGGAAGTACTTCGTCGTGACGATCGTGCTCGCGTTGACGCTCCAGAAGTCGGGAAACTCGACGCCGCGCTGCTCGAAGATCGTCTCTCCCGTCCTCCAGTTCTGCTGGACGACGTCCCGGCTCTCCCACGTGACCTCGTCGTACGGGTGGACCCCCGGGGTCGTGTAGATACGGGCGATGGTCACGCCCCTGCCCTGGCCGCTCTCGTGCGGACCGGCGTGCGCGCCGACGGTCTCGGTCATGTCTGCTCTCCTTCGTCGTCAGTCATGGACTCTGGTGGTGTTTCGCTGCTCTGGGCACCGGCGCCCGCCGACGGCGGAGGTCCGGCCCTGCGTAGGCCGACGGGCGGCTACGCAGATGGTCTGGGGGCGGGCTCCTCGGCCGTCGCGGGGTGCTCGGCGCGCAGGAGGGTGATGGCGGCCTCGAAGTCCTCGAGGGAGTCGAAGGCGCGGTAGACGCTGGCGAACCTCAGGTAGGCGACCTCGTCGAGCTCGCGAAGCGGTTCGAGGACGGCGAGACCGACCTCGTGAGCGTCGACCTCGGCGCTCGCGCTGGCCCGGACCGTCTCCTCGACCCGCTGGGCGAGGAGGGCGAGGTCGTCCTCGGAGACGGGACGTCCCTGGCACGCCTTGCGGACCCCGCTAAGGACCTTGGCCCGGCTGAACGGCTCGGTCGCCCCCGACCGCTTCACGACGGACAGGCTCGCCGTCTCGACGGTGGTGAACCGGCGGCCACACTCGGGACACTGGCGGCGGCGGCGGATAGCCGTACCGTCGTCGGTGACCCGGGAGTCCATGACCCGCGAGTCCGTATGCCGGCAGAAGGGGCAGTACATCGGGCGAGCTCCCTCCTGGACTGTGGATGACCCGGTGGACGTGGTGGTGACAACCTGTGGAAACATCGCCGGCCTGTGCACAAGATATGGGGCAACTACATCGATGTAACCACTAGATCTGGCAATCTAGGCGAGATTCGGCCCGACCGCAAGAGCGCGGCCCAGGTCCGTTCGACGCGCCGCGTTTGCGCAGGTCAACACCCCACGGGCGGCGTGTCGCCACGCGGTTCGGACGTGTTCGCCCGGCAGGTTCCGGTCCGGGACGCCCCAGGCCCTCGGGCGGTCTGGGAGAGTGTCCGGGTGGCTGCTCCAGTCGGCTCAACCGTCGAGGAGGTCGCCGCCCACCGCCTGGCGGCCCAGCGGCTGACGGGCCACCCCCTGCCGTCCGCGGCCGACGCCGTCCGTCACCTTCTCGCGGTCCAGTGCCAGGACGCCCCCCTGTCCGCCTGGTCGCTCGGGATGCGCGCGGAGGCGCCGACCTACGCCGCCGTCCTCGCCGAACAGGGCTCCGGCGCCTTCGTTCGGACCCACGTCCTGCGACCGACGTGGCACTTCGTCGCCGCCGAAGACCTTCGCTGGCTCCTCGCGCTGACCTCGGCCAAGGTCCTCGCCGGCATGGCCGCCCGCCACCGGCAGCTCGGGCTCGACGACGACCGCGTCGTCGGAGCGGCGGTCGAGGCGCTCGCCGAGCTCCTCGTCGGCCGGAACGCCATGACGCGCAAGGCCATCGGACCCCTCCTGGCCGCCCAGGGGCACCCGGGCCCCGGGGAGCGCCTCGCCCATCTCCTGCTCGTCGCCGAGCTGCAGGGGGTGATCTGCTCCGGTCCGCTCGGCGGCCGTAGCGGTCGCGAGCACACGTACGTCCTCGCCGAGGAATGGCTCCCGGCGCGCGCCTGCACCCCGGAGCCCGCCGACCGGGTCGAGGCCCTGGTCTGGCTCGTCCGCCGCTTCCTCGCAGGACACGGTCCCGCGGCCGTCTCTGACGTCGTCCGCTGGGCGGCCGTCAAGGGCGCTGACGTACGGCGGGGGCTGGACGGCTGCCGTGACACGGTCTCGTCGGTCGTCGTCGAGGGGACCGAGCTGTGGTTTCCCACGCAGACCCCGCCGCGCCGACGCCACGACGGCGGGGCAGGAGGCAGAGGTCCGGCAAACGCCTTCCTCCTCCCGACGTTCGACGAGGCGCTGCTCACCTTCGTCGCACCGACCTTCCCTCGCCCCGACGGGCACCCGCTCGGTGCCTCCCGGATCACTCCGTCCGCCGTCGGCGGCGGGGCCGTCGTCGTCGACGGTCACGACCTCGGGCGGTGGCGGCGGGTCGTCGGCCCCAAGCGCATCGCGGTCACCATCGACCTCGCTCCCGGCACATCCGCGGCGGTCCGCCGCCGCGTCGAGCCGGCCGCCGACCGGCTCGCCGAGTTCTTCGAGCTGCCCCGGCGCTGAGCCCCACGGCGCAGTCGCCCGGAGCGTCAGGCGGCGGGAACCTGAAGGATCTGGCCTGCCGCAACCTGGACGCCGGGGAGGTCGTTCAGCTCGACGAGCTCGACGACGGCCTGGCCCAGCGGCATCCCGGGCAGCTCCTCAGCGGCCACCTGCGAGAGCGTCTGACCGGGCCGCACCGTCACCGCATGGTCGACCGTCAACGCCGGCGCCGGCGCGGCGAGGACGATCCCGATCGTCGCCGCCGTCGCGACCGCCGTCGCTCCTAGGGCGGCGCGCCCCCGACGGGTCAGCCGCACGCCGGCCCGGCGCACGCGCGTCGACGGCGGCACGACGGACAGGTGCCGCGGGCGCGGTCCACGAGTCGGCGCGGCGGATGTCTCGGGCAGCGGCTCCCAGGAAATCGCCCTCATCGGTTCCTCCTACCGGTCACGTCCATCGAACGGGCGTTCGAGAGAACATCTGTTCGAAGCATCGCACACGTGTGCGAGGCATTCAAGACACACCTCGAACACATGTTTGAAACTCCCGTTCGAACGCCATACCCTCTTCCCATCTCGTGAAGCCAACCAGGACCCACCGACAGACCCCCGACCAGCGCCGACGAACGGGAACCGCCATGACCGACGACAACGTCTCCCAGCTGCCCGACCGGGACGGCGGCGACGGCCTCACCGTCCGCCAGCGCCGGGTCCTCGAGGTCATCATCAACTCGGTCGAGCGACAGGGGTACCCGCCGAGCATGCGCGAGATCGGCGAGGCCGTCGGCCTGACGTCGCCGAGCTCGGTCGCCCACCAGCTCGCGTCGCTCGAACGCAAGGGCTACCTACGACGGGACCCCAACCGGCCGCGGGCCATCGAGGTCGTCCACCCCGCGACGATCCGGCCCCACCACGCTGACGAGCTGTCCGAGGCCGATCCGACCGGCAGCGGTGACGCCCGGCCCGAGGCCTCGTACGTGCCCGTCCTCGGGCGCATCGCGGCGGGCGTCCCCATCACCGCCGAGGAGGTCGTCGAGGACGTCTTCCCCCTCCCGAAGCAGCTCGTCGGCGAGGGTTCCCTCTTCCTGCTCAAGGTCGTCGGTGACTCCATGGTCGAGGCGGCGATCTGCGACGGTGACTGGGTTGTCGTCCGTCAGCAGCCTACGGCCGACAACGGGGACATCGTCGCGGCAATGCTCGACAACGAGGCGACCGTCAAGACGTTCAGGCGCACCGACGGCCACGTCTGGCTGCTTCCCCACAACGAGGCCTACAGCCCCATCGACGGCGACGCCGCGACGATCCTCGGGAAGGTCACCGCGCTCCTCCGGCGGGTCTGACGCCGGCGCCGTTTCCGCCATAGGGCATGCTGGACGGCATGGACGAACGAGCCGCGATGTGGGACGAGCGGTATGCCGGCACCGAGCACCTGTGGTCCACCGAGCCGAACGTGTTCGTCGCCGACATCCTGCGGTCCTGGCCGGCTGGACGCGCCCTCGACCTCGGCGCGGGCGAGGGCCGCAACTCCATCTGGCTGGCCCGGCGTGGGTGGGGCGTGACGGCGGTCGACTTCTCCGCGGTGGGGACCGCACGCGGGCGGGCGGCCCTGACGGCGATGACCGATGCCGGGGAGCCCGTCGACGGCACCGTCGACTGGGTCGTCGCCGATGCGACGGCGTGGGAGCCCCCAGCGGGGACGGCATACGACCTCGTCCTCCTCGTCTACCTCCACCTTCCCGAAGACGTACTCGCGCGGGCCAGCAGGTGGCTCGCCCCCGGTGGCGCGCTCGTCGTCGTCGGGCACGCCCTGCGCAACCTCACCGAGGGCGTCGGCGGTCCCCAGGACCCGGCGATCCTCAACACTCCGGAAGGGCTGGAGGCGGCAGCACACGCGGGCGGCCTGACCGTCGAACGTTGCGAGGAGGTCGAGCGGGACACCGAGGCCGGCACGGCCATCGACGCCGTGCTCGTCGCGCGTCGGCCCGGGTGAGCCGAGCCCCCCGTCGGTCACGGTGCATCACGCCGTATGCGGATTGGGGTGGGTCCCATAACCGAGACTTATATGATGTGGGCATGATCGACGCCGCCGGTCTGCGCATCATGAAGGCCATCTCCGATGAGGGCAGCTTCACGGCCGCCGCGACCGCACTCGGTTTCACCCAGCCGGCCATCTCCCAGATGGTTCGCCGGCTGGAGCAGCGAACAGGGACGGCGCTCGTCGAACGCGTCGGGCGCAGCGTCCGGCTCACCGAGGCCGGTGAGGTCCTCGCCCGGTCGGCCGGCCCCATCCTCGCCGCCCTCGACACGGCCGAGGAGGAGGTGGCGGCGATCGCCGGGCTCCGGTCGGGACGCGTTCGGCTCGTCTCCTTCCCCTCGGGGTCGGCGACGCTCGTCCCGCACGCGCTCGCCCTCGTCCGCCGACGCCACCCCGACATCAGCGTGTCCTTCACCGAGGCCGAGCCGCCGGAGGCCCTCGCGATGGTCCGAGCCGGCGAGTGCGACCTCGCCGTCGCCTTCGCCTATGACGGAACCGATGTCGCCCGAGGCGAGGAGGACCTCGACCTCTTCACGACGACCCCCCTCCTGGAGGACGAGGTGCGCCTCGTCGTGCCGACTCGGCACCGGCTCGCCCGACGTCGGTCCGCACGCCTCGACGCGCTGCGCGACGAGGAGTGGATCGCCGGGTGCCCGCGCTGCCGCGGACACCTCCTCTCGCTGTGCGACCGAGCCGGCTACTCCCCTACGGTGACCTTCCAGACGGAGGACTACGTCGCGGTCCTCGGTCTCGTCGCCGAAGGCCTCGGCGTTGCCCTCGTGCCGGACCTCATCCTC
>JAJXUB010000123.1 GCA_021783215.1 Actinomycetes bacterium
CGAGGACAATTGACTGAGGGTGGCCCTGGTTGCGCTAGAAGCAACCAGGGCCACCCTCAGTGAAATGGTCGCATGGTGCGTGCGCCTACTCCTGGGCCCTCAGGTGCACGTTGATGAGCAGACCGATGGCGAGCCAGGACGCGAACATGGAGGTCCCGCCGTACGACACGAACGGCAGCGGCACACCGGTCACCGGCATGATGCCGAGGTTCATCCCGATGTTCTCGAAGGACTGGAACGCGATCCAGGTGGCGACGCCGGTGGCGACCAGGCGCCCGAACAGGTCGGAGGCCCGGAGTGCGATCACGATCGCCCGCCACAGGATGAGCCCGAGCAGCAGGATGATGAGCGCGGCGCCGACGAAGCCGAGCTCCTCGCCCGCCACCGAGTAGACGAAGTCGGTCTGGTTCTCCGGCACGAAGTGGCCCTGCGTCTGCGGGCCGTGGAACAGGCCGGTCCCGAAGAGGCCGCCGGAGCCGATCGCGATGCGCGCCTGCTGGGTGTTGTAGCCCGAGGTCTGCGTGTTCACGTTCGGGTCGGTGAAGGCGGTGAGCCGGTCGAGCTGGTACTGCTTGAGGATCCCGACCTGGATCGCGACGAACGCGACGAGGACCCCGCCGGCGAGGATCCCGACGAGCCAGCGCGCCCGCGCGCCCGAGACGGCGATGATGCCGAAGACGATGGTCGCGATGACCATCACCGTGCCGAGGTCGGGCTGCAGCAGGATGAGCGCGATCGGGATGGCGGCGACGCCGAGCGCGAAGGCGACGTCGACGTCGCGCGGCTCGTTCTCGGCGTCCCGCTTCTCCGACAGGATCATCGCCATCCCGAGGATGATCGCGATCTTGGCGAACTCCGCCGGCTGCAGGCTGAGTCCGGCCGGCAGCGAGATCCAGGCCTTCGCGCCGTTGATGCGCGACCCGTGCACCAGCACGAAGAGCAGCCCCAGGATCGACAGGCCCCACAGGATCGGCGTGTACGCGCGCAGCAGCCGGTAGTCGAAGCGGGAGATCAGCACCGCGAAGGCGATGCCGACGACGAGGTTGAGCAGGTTCTTCTTGAGGAACGACTGCGGGTCGAGCCCCTGCTCGAGGAGCTTGCCCTGCGTGGCCGACCAGACGAGCAGCGACCCGATCACCGACAGCGCGAGCGCCGAGCCGAACAGCACCCAGTCGAGCCGGCGCAGGTACGCCGACGACCCGCGCCGGACCACCGGCGGCGCGGCGTAGCCGACGGTCATGGCGACCACAGCCGGACGTCGGGCGCGCGGCGCCGACGGCGCCGGCGCGAACGGCGGCCGAGGAGGCCGCCTCCGAGCAGCAGCGGTGCGGCGAGGAACCCGGCCGACGTCGAGCCCGGCGTGGGGCTCGAGCCGGGCGCGGCCGTCGCCGCGGGCGTGGCGGAGGCGGGCTTGGCGATCTGCACCGTCGTGGGCATGCCCGGGTAGACCGGGGTCCCGTCCGCGCGGACGGTGGGCAGCTTCGTGGCGGGGGCCCCGCCGGCGAGGACCGACTTCGCGGGATCGATCGTCGAGCCGGTGATGCCGTAGAGGGCCTCGTAGATCTTGCGGACGCTCGGGGCGCTCGTGCCGGCGCCGGTGCCACCCTGCGACACCATCATCACGACGGCGTACTTCGGCGCGGTCGCGGGAGCGAACGTGGCGAACCAGGACGTCGACTGCTGGTTGCCCGACGCCTGGCCGGTGCCGGTCTTCGCCGCAACCGGGAGCCTGTCGAGCGGGAAGCCCTTGAACGGGTTGTAGCCCGTGCCGTACGGCTTGCTGGTGACCTCCGAGAACGCCATCCGCAGGAACGCCAGGTTGGCCTTCGACACCGGCAGCGTGCCGGTCTTCTTGGGCTTGAAGACCGAGACGACCTTGCCGTCGCTCGCGACGAGGCCCTTGGCCACCTGCGGCTGCCAGATCGTCCCGCCGTTGGCGAGCGCGGAGTACGCCGTGGCGACCTGCAGCGGCGTCACGACCGTGTCGCCCTGGCCGATCGCGAGGTTGACCGAGTCACCACCGCGGTAGAGACCGCCGTCGGCGCAGTTCTCCACGGCGAGGGCCTTGAGGTACGCCGCGCGGCCCGGATCCGTCTTGGCCACCTCGGGGTAGCCGGTAGTAGCCCGACGGCACCAGGCGTCGTGCAGCTGGGCGTTGAGGGCGGTCTTGAACGCGCGGCCGCCGACCCGCCCGCGCGACTCGCTCGGCAGGTCGATGCCGGTGCGCCGGCCGTAGCCGAACGCCTTCGCCATCGTCTCGATGGGGTCCTTGGGCTTGGCGACCGGCTTGTTGCCGCCGTCGCGCAGCCACATGTCGTAGGCGACCTGGTACCACATGGTGTCGCAGGAGACGGCGAGCCCCTTGGCCAGGTCCACGTCGCCGGGAGCCTCGCCCTCGAAGTTCGAGAACTTCCGGTTGCCGACCATGATGTACGACGGGCACTTGTAGATCTGGTTCGCCGTGTAGCCGTTCTGCAGCGCCGCGGACGCGGTCACGATCTTCCACGTCGAGGCCGGCACGAACTGGCCCTGCATGGCCCGCGAGATGAGCGGGAAGTTCGACGCGGGACTGGTGAGAGCCGAGTACTCGGTCTTCGAGATGCCGCCCACCCAGACCGACGGGTCGTACGACGGGTACGACGCCATGGCCAGCACGTGGCCGTTGGTCACGTCCATCACCACGGCGGCGCCCGAGTCGCCCTTGTAGTGCGTGCCGGTGTTCTTGTCGATCTGCGACCTGGCCCGCAGGATCGCGGCGTAGAGCTGCTGCTCGACGACCGCCTGCAGCTTCGCGTCGATGTTCGTGACGAGGTAGTCGCCCGGCGTCGGCTGGGTCTCCCCCACGGTCCCCACGACGGCGGCCGCCTGGTCGACGACGAGCTTCTTCACGCCGGGGACTCCGCGCAGCTGGGCGTCGTACTCCGCCTCGAGCCCGGACCGGCCGACGAGGTCGGTGCGCTGCAGCTGGGTCTCCGTCGAGGTGGCCGCGCCGGCCTCCTGCTGCTTCTTCTGGGCGGCGAGCTCGGAGTCGCTCACCGGGCCGAGGTAGCCCAGCAGGTGCGCGGCGTTGACGCCGTCCAGCTCCGGGTAGACGCGGACGGCCTCGAGCCCCGCGGTCACGCCCGGGTAGTCCGAGCGCTTCTCCATGATCGTGAGGGCGAGGTCCTGCGGGATGTCCTTGGCCACAGGGATGGGCTGGTACTGCGACCCGTTCCAGCAGATCGGCGGCTTCTCGTGGGCCCCCTGCCCGCAGATCTCGAGCCGGTAGGAGATCGCGGTGGGCGTCGTGTGCAGCGCCTTCGCGAGCCGGGCGAGGACGGCGACGCCCTTGTCCTTCTGCTTCGCGAGGACCGTGCGGTCGACGCTGACGACCAGCGACGTGCGGTTGGACACGAGCGGCCGGCCGAGCTGGTCCAGGATCAGTCCGCGGGTGGCCGGCGTGACGACGTAGCGGAACTGGTTGGCCGAGGCCTTCTGGGTGTAGACGTCGGCGGACACGACCTGGAGGAAGAACAGCCGGCCGACCATCGTGACGAGCAGCGAGACGATGAGGACACCGAGCACCGCGAGGCGCAGTGACGACCTCTCGCTCACGGGTCAGGACTCCTGCTCTGGTGCTCGGGACGGGCGGTTCGGGCGGATCGGGTCGCTAGGGCGTGGACGACGGGCGCGGCGCGCGGGTTCCCCGACGTGACGCACGACTCGTGGTGCGGGGCGCCGTCCACGGGCCGGACCGGGGTTCCAGGCTACTGGCGACCCACCTCGTAGCGCGGGGGCGGTGGATCGACCCGGCGCCACAGGGCGGCGACGCCCGGGACGACGAAGGCGGCCAGGACCACGGCGTAGGCGGTCTGCGTGAGCACGAGCCCGGGCACCCGGTCCCAGGAGACGCGGGGGTCGGCCACGACGCCGCCCACGAGGGCGAGGCCCAGGGTCGCGCCGCCCGCGAGCAGCCCGGCCACGAGCACGGTGACGAACGGGGAGCGGTCCCGGTCGCCGCCGAGGACACCAGCGAAGTAGCCCACGACGACGAGCATGACCGCGGACAGGCCGAGCACGCCGACGGCCGGGGTCACCAGGTCCAGCAGGAGGCCGGCGAACAGCCCCGTGGCGGCGCCGCGCACCGGTCCGCCGACGAGCCCGAGCGCGATGACGGTCACGGTCAGCAGGTCCGGGACGGCCCCCGGCAGGTGGAGCAGCGGCAGGGCGGTGAGCTCGAGCAGGAGAGCCGTCACCACGAGGGCGACGGTGAGCGCGGTGCGCAGCCAGCCCATGTCAGGACGCCGAGGGGTTCGGGGACGGCGTCGCGGTGCCCGTCGCGCCGGGGCTGGGGGACGCGGACGGGCTCGGGGTGGGCTTCGGCGGCAGCACGGCGTCGCGCGGGTTGTCCCGGGGCGGCTGGACGATGACGCCGACGAGGTCCAGTGACGTCACATCGACGAAGGGGTCGACCTTGGCGATCCGGGTCAGCTGGCCGGGGGTGCCCTCGACGGAGGTGATCGTCCCGAGCGGGATGCCCGGGACGTAGGCACCACCCTTGACGCCGTAGGAGACCAGCCGGTCGCCGACCGCGACGGGGGCGAACGGGTCGAGCAGCTGGAGCTCCAGGGAGCGCGGGTCGCCGGTCCCGTTGAGGAACCCGACCTCCATCGAGGACTCCACCCGGGCACCGACGGTGGACGTGGCGTCGACCAGCAGCGCCACCGTCGCCGTCGAGGACGTCGTCGCGACGACCCGGCCGACGAGTCCCTTGCCGTTGACGACGCTCTGGTCGACCTTGACGCCGTCCTTGCTGCCGACGTCGATCGTGACCGTCCAGGCGAAGCCCTGGGCCGGGCCGTAGGCGATCGTCTGGGCAGGGAGGGTCTTGTACTGACCGGCACCGGCCAGCCGGAGCAGGTCGTTGAGCTCCTGCGCGCGGTTGCGGTCGTACTCGGTGGTGTTGACCTGCTGCTGGAGGGCGTCGACCTGGCGCTGCAGGTCGGCGATCTGCTGGTCCTTGCTTCCCAGGGACGAGATCGAGGACAGGAAGTCGCGGACCGGGCGCACGACGGCGCTCGCCGCGTTCTCGACGGGTCCGAAGATTCCCGAGGCCGTGTCCCGGGCGCCGCCGCCCCCGCCGCGGAGGCTGAGCACCACGAGGGTCAGGGACGTGAGCAGCAGCAGACCGAGAATGGTCCGCGTCCGCTTCGTGTCCCGCATCCGTGTGCTCTCCCTGGTCACGGGTGCGCCCGCGACGCGTGGCGTCGCGGGCGCACCCGTACGTGCTCGACGACCTAGTTGCGCGCCTCGGCGATGAGGACCTGCTGGAGGGCCTCGAACTCCTCGACG
>JAJXUB010000025.1 GCA_021783215.1 Actinomycetes bacterium
GCGTCCCCGCGACGGACACCATGCTGCCGTCGGCGAGGCTGCCGCGAAGGGTCGTCACGTTGCGGAAGTCCTGCGTCTCGCTCGCCGTCGTCAACCGGGTCTGGCAGCCGCGCTCCTTGGCCAGCAGCGGCGCGTTGACGTAGGTCACGGGGGTCTCCGTGATGTCCGTGAAGATCCCCTTGAGCGCGGACAGCTCCCAGATGGAGACGTCGTGCTCGGTGATCTCGCCCGTGACATCGACGTCGAGCTGGATGGGGACGGCGCCGGCGACGGCGGTGAAGATCCGGCCGAGCTTCTCGACGAGGTCGATGCCGGGGCGCACCTCCTCGTCGATGTGGCCGCCGGGGACGTTGACGGCGTCCGGCACGAGGTCGCCGCCGAGGGCGAGCCGCACCGAGCGTGCCACGGCGACTCCGGCCTTCTCCTGCGCCTCCTCGGTGCTCGCCCCGAGGTGAGGGGTTGCGACGACGGACTCGTAGGCGAAGAGCGGGCTGTCCGTGCAGGGCTCGCTCGCGTAGACGTCGATCCCGGCGCCTGCCGCCCGGCCCTCGCGGATCGCCTCGGCGAGCGCGTCCTCGTCGACGATGCCGCCGCGGGCCGCGTTGATGATCCGCACGCTCGGCTTGACCTTGGTCAGCGCCTCCTTGCCGATGAGTCCGAGGGTCTCGGGCGTCTTCGGCAGGTGGATCGTGATGAAGTCGCTCTCCGCGAGGAGCTCGTCGAGCGAGACGAGCCGCGCCCCGTGGGCCGCGACCCGCTGGGCCGGCACGTAGGGGTCGTAGGCGATGAGCTGGACGCCGAAGCCCTTGAGCCGCTCGGCGACGAGCTGACCGATGCGACCGAAGCCGACGATGCCGACCGTCTTGTCGAGCAGCTCGACCCCGCCATAGCGGCTCCGCTTCCACTCCCCCGCCCGAAGCGAGGCGTTGGCCGGCGCGATGTTGCGGGCCGAGGCGATGAGCAGGCCGACGGCCAGCTCCGCCGCGCTCGTGATGTTGGAGGTCGGCGCGTTGACGACCATGACGCCAGCCTTCGTCGCGGCCTCGACGTCCACGTTGTCCAGCCCGACGCCCGCCCGGGCGATGACCCGCAGCTTCTTGCCGGCCGCGACGGCCTCGGCGTTCATCTTCGTCGCGGACCGGATGAGCACGGCGTCGGCGTCGGCCAGCGCGGGCAGCAGCTCGTCACGGTTGGCCCCGTCGCAGTGGCGAACCTCGAAGTCCGGACCGAGGGCCTCGATGGTCGCAGGCGAGAGCTGTTCGGCGATGAGGACGACGGGCTTGGTCACGGCGGCTTGTCCTTCGGCGTCGGGGAGACGGGCTGGTCCACCGGAAGCGGCGGACGCCGCACGCCATCGTGTCGGGGCTTTCATGCTAGCCAGGCGCCCAGCCCGTGGACCGGGCGGTCCGGCATACGACCCATGATCCGCACCACACCGGGACGTGAACCGCGTCCCGGTGTGGTGCGAGGAGTCAGCGGGCGGCGCTGCCCTCGACGTAGTCGCTGTCCTGGTCGGTGTCTAGCCACGCCATGAGCTTGCGCAGCTCCTTGCCCGTCTTCTCGATGGGGTGGGCGGCGCCCTGCTCACGGAGGCGCTTGAACTCCGGCGCCCCGGCGTCCTGGTCGGCGATGAACCGGGCGGCGAACGACCCGTCCTTGATGTCGGCGAGGACCGCTCGCATGTTGTCCTTGACATGGGGGTCGATCACGCGCGGGCCGGAGACGTAGTCGCCGTACTCGGCCGTGTCGGAGACGGACCAGCGCTGTTTGGCGATGCCGCCTTCGATCATCAGGTCGACGATGAGCTTGACCTCGTGCAGGCACTCGAAGTAGGCGACCTCCGGCTGGTAGCCGGCCTCGGTCAGCGTCTCGAAGCCGTACATGATGAGCTGGCTGAGGCCACCGCAGAGGACGGCCTGCTCGCCGAAGAGGTCGGTCTCGCACTCCTCGGTGAACGTCGTCTTGATGCCGCCGGCCCGGAGGCCGCCGATGGCCTTGGCGTACGACGTGGCGAGGTCGAGCGCCGTGCCCGACGCGTCCTGCTCGACGGCGACGAGCACCGGAACCCCACGGCCGTCGACGAACTCGCGCCGGACGATGTGACCGGGACCCTTGGGCGCGACCATGACGACGTCGCTGTCGGCCTTCGGCTTGATGTAGCCGAAGCGGATGTTGAAGCCGTGCCCGAAGAGCAGCGCGGCACCTGGCTGGAGGTTCGGCTCGATCTCCTGGGCGTAGACGCTGCGCTGGACCTGGTCTGGGGTCAGGATGACGACGAGGTCGGCCTCCTTGACGGCGTCGGCGACGGACTTGACGGTCAGGCCCTCGTCCCGCGCCTTCTGCCGCGACGCGCTGCCGTCCTTCAGGCCTACCCGCACGTCGACGCCGCTGTCGCGCAGGTTGAGGGCGTGGGCGTGCCCCTGGCTGCCGTAACCGATGACGGCGACCTTGCGGCCTTGGATGATCGCGAGGTCGGCGTCGTCGTCGTAGTACATCTCGGCCAT
Organism: Actinomycetes bacterium; assembly: GCA_021783215.1. Lineage (GTDB taxonomy): Bacteria > Actinomycetota > Actinomycetes > Actinomycetales > Dermatophilaceae > JAJXUB01. Next base: position 2,505 of record JAJXUB010000025.1, read on the forward strand.
GAGTGTCGATGCTCCTTGTGTTGTGTCGGGTTCGTGTCGTATGCCGCGTCAGGCGGTGCGCAGGGCGCGGTCGCTGATGGACCGGCCGCCGCGCCCGATGGCGACGAGGCCGGACTGGACGAGCTCCTTGACCCCGAAGGGGGCGAGGACCTCGAGGAGCGCCCGGAGCTTGTCCGTGGACCCGGTGGCCTCGATGACGAGCGCGTCCGTCGCGACGTCGACGACCTTGGCGCGGAACATCTGGACCATCTCGAGAACCTGGCCGCGCGTGGCGGCGTCGGCGCGCACCTTGACCAGGAGGATCTGCCGCTGGACGGCGGCGGCATCCTCGAGCTCGACGACCTTGATGACCTCGACGAGCTTGTTGAGCTGTTTGGTCACCTGCTCCAGGGGGAGCTCCTCGACGTCGACGACGACGGTCATCCGCGAGAGGGTCGGCACCTCCGTCGGGCCGACGGCGAGGCTGTCGATGTTGAAGCCACGCCGGGCGATCAGGCTCGCGATCCGCGCGAGGACGCCGGGCTTGTTCTCGACGAGGACGGACAGGGTGTGCTTGCTCATCTCTGCTCCTCCGCACGGTTCGCGCGCTCCGCGCTCTCCTGGTCCGACCGGGCCTCGGTCACGGCGATCTCGTCCTCCTCGTCGCGCTCCTCACGGTCCCACTGCGGGGCCGTGTTGCGGGCGACCTTGATGTCGTCGTTGCTGACTCCGGCGGCGACCATGGGCCACACCATGGCGTCCCGGTGGACGACGAAGTCGATGAGGACGGGCCGGTCGTTGACCTCCATGGCCTGCCTGATCGTCGCGTCCACGTCCTCGGGACGCTCACAGCGGAGCCCGAGGCACCCGTAGGCGTCGGCGAGCTTGACGAAGTCCGGCACCCGCATGCCGACCGACGTGTGCAGGTCGGTGTTCGAGTAGCGCTCGTTGTAGAACAGCGTCTGCCACTGACGGACCATCCCGAGGCTGCTGTTGTTGATGATGGCGACCTTGATGGGGATGTTGTTGATGACGCAGGTGGCCAGCTCCTGGTTGGTCATCTGGAAGCACCCGTCCCCGTCGATGGCCCAGACGACCCGGTCGGGCTCGCCGACCTTCGCCCCCATGGCGGCCGGAATGGCATACCCCATCGTCCCGAGCCCACCGGAGTTGAGCCATGCGTTCGGTCGCTCGTACTGGACGAACTGCGCGGCCCACATCTGGTGCTGGCCGACACCGGCGACGTAGACGGCTTCGGGACCGGCGATGCGGCCGAGCCGTTCGATGACGTACTGCGGCGAGAGGGTGCCGTCCGCCGGCGCCGTGTAGCCGACGGGGAAGGTCCTCTTCCAGTCACCGGTGGTCGCCCGCCACGCCGCGTAGTCGCCCGTATGCCCGGCCTTCCGCTCGGATGCGAGCTCGTCGGTCAGGTCGGCGATGACTGCCTTGCAGTCCCCGACGATGGGGACGTCGGCGACCCTGTTCTTGCCGATCTCCGCCGGGTCGATGTCGGCGTGGATGACCTTGGCCTCCGGAGCGAACGACGACAGCAGGCCCGTGACCCGGTCGTCGAAGCGCGCGCCGAACGTGACGAGGAGGTCGGACTTCTGCAGCGCCGTCACGGCGGCGACGGACCCGTGCATCCCGGGCATGCCGAGGTGCAGCGGGTGGCTGTCGGGCAGGACGCCCCGGGCCATGAGCGTCGTCACGACGGGGATCTCGGTGAGGTCGACGAACCGGCGCAGCTCCTCGCTGGCGCGCGCCTTCGAGACGCCACCGCCGACGTATACGACCGGCCGCTCGGCCGCGAGGATGAGCTTCGCCGCCTCGCGGATCTGCTTGTGGTGCGGCTTGCTGACGGGGTGGTAGCCGGGCAGGTCGACCTTCGACGGCCACGTGAAGCGGGTGGTCGCCTGGAGGGCGTCCTTGGCGATGTCGACGAGGACCGGACCGGGGCGCCCCGTCGCGGCGATGTGGAACGCCTCGGCGATCGTCCGCGCGATGTCCTCGGCGTGGGTGACGAGGTAGTTGTGCTTCGTGATGGGGAAGGTGATCCCCCGGATGTCGGCCTCCTGGAAGCCGTCCGTCCCGATGAGGCCGCTCGAGACCTGACCGGTGATGGCGACGACCGGAACCGAGTCCATGTAGGCGTCGGCGAGGGCCGTGACGAGGTTCGTCGCCCCCGGGCCGGACGTCGCCATGCACACGCCCACGCGGCCGGTCGCCGTCGCATACCCCTCCGCCGCGTGTCCGGCGCCCTGCTCGTGCCGGACGAGGATGTGGCGGACCTTCACCGAGTCGAGCAGCGGGTCGTAGGCGGGCAGGATGGCACCTCCGGGGATCCCGAAGACGACCTCGACCCCGGACTCCTCCAGCGAGGTGACGAGGGCCTGGGCCCCCGTCACCTCGACGGGCTCCTTGGCCCGCTGGCGACCGGCAAGGTCTGCCGGCGAGGGGGCCGGTGTGGGGCCCTGTGTCCCCAGTGAGTTGCTCACGTCATGCTCCAGTTCGGTTCGGTGCTCCGGTGCGGACACGCCAGATGGGTCTGACATAGAAAAACCCTCCGTCCCCGGGTCCGGGTCGTGGAGGGTGCGCGTCGTCGGACGAGTCGTTCAGACGACGCGCCGTGGAAGTACGAGGACGATGGCCACGGGCCAACTGTCCCGCCACGGCGCGCGCCGTGTCAACGCGCGAGACGCCCGGTCCCATCATCCGGACGGGGCTCGACCGGCCTCACGGGACGAGGCGGACGGCTCCGTCGGAGGCCGATGTGGCCATCGAGGCATACGCACGGAGGGCCGCACTGACGGGGCGGTCGCGCTCGAGCGGCGTCCACGGGTGCTCGCGCCCCTCCTGCGCCGCGCGCCGGTCGGCGAGGACCTCATCCGCGACGGCGAGGCGGATCGAGCGGTTGGGGATGTCAATCTCGATGCGGTCGCCGTCCTCGACGAGAGCGACGACCCCGCCCGAGGCCGCCTCGGGCGACACGTGCCCGATGGACAGACCGGACGTGCCTCCGGAGAACCGGCCATCCGTGATGAGCGCGCAGGCCTGCCCGAGCCCCCGTCCCTTGAGGAAGCTCGTCGGGTAGAGCATCTCCTGCATTCCCGGACCGCCCTTCGGCCCTTCGTACCGGATGACGACGACGTCACCGGCCTGGACCCGCTTGGCGAGGATGCCGTCGACGGCCGCCTCCTGGGACTCGAAGACCCGGGCCGGGCCGGCGAAGGTCCAGACCGCCTCGGGAACGCCGGCCGTCTTGACGACGCACCCGTCCGGCGCAAGGTTGCCCGTGAGCACGGCGAGCCCCCCGTCGGCCGTGTAGGCGTGCCGGCGGTCGCGGATGCACCCGTTCTCCGCGTCGGTGTCGAGGCTGTCCCACCGGTTCTCCGTCGAGAACGCCTCGGTCGTGCGGACCCCGCCGGGAGCGGCGTGGAAGAGCGCGTCGGCCGCCGAGCTCGCCCGGCCGCCCCGGACGTCCCACTCCTGGAGCCAGTCGCTCAGGGTCGGGCTGTGGACGGCGTGGACCTCCCGGTCGAGCAGCCCGGCGCGGTCGAGCTCGCCGAGGAGCGCCGGTATGCCGCCGGCCCGGTGGACGTCCTCCATATGGAAGAGGGGGGTGTTGGGGGCGACCTTGGACAGGCACGGCACCCGTCGGCTGATCGCGTCGATGTCACTCATCGAGAAGGGGACCTGCGCCTCGCGGGCCGCCGCGAGGAGGTGCAGGACGGTGTTCGTCGAGCCGCCCATGGCGACGTCGAGGGCGACGGCGTTGGAGAACGCCGACCGCGTCGCGATGCTCCGGGGGAGAACCGATTCGTCGTCGCCGTCGTAGTAGCGCCGGCACAGGTCGACGATGAGCCGGCCCGCGTGAAGGAACAGGTCCTTCCGCGCGGCGTGCGTCGCCAGGGTCGACCCGTTGCCGGGGAGCGAGAGCCCGATCGCCTCGGTGAGACAGTTCATCGAGTTCGCCGTGAACATCCCCGAGCAGGATCCGCACGTCGGGCACGCGGACCTCTCGATGGTGTCGAGCTGGTCATCGGTCACCGCGTCGTTGGAGCTGGCAACCATCGCGTCGATGAGGTCGAGCTTGGCGTGGACGACCCCGTCGATGGCCACGGTCTTCCCGGCCTCCATCGGCCCGCCGGAGACGAAGACCGTGGGGATGTTCAGCCGCAGGGCGGCGAGCAGCATCCCCGGCGTGATCTTGTCGCAGTTGCTGATGCACACGAGGGCGTCCGCGCAGTGGGCGTTGACCATGTACTCGACGGAGTCGGCGATGAGCTCGCGGCTGGGCAGGGAGTAGAGCATCCCGCCGTGCCCCATGGCGATCCCGTCGTCCACGGCGATGGTGTTGAACTCCTTCGCCACCCCGCCGGCCTCGGCGACGGCGCCGGCGACGAGCTGCCCGAGGTCCTTGAGATGGACGTGGCCTGGGACGAACTGGGTGAAGCTGTTGGCGACCGCGACGATCGGCTTGCCGAAGTCGTCATCGGTCATCCCGGTGGCCCGCCAGAGGGCACGGGCGCCGGCCATGGTCCGGCCGTGGGTGGAGGTACGCGAGCGGAGCGGCGGCATACCCCCAGTCTCTCATCCGGCGGGCGCGGGCCAAGCGCGCGCCGTGCGGAGGGACGGGTCAGCCGCGCGGGACGACGAACTCCTCGAGGGCCGCGTCACCCGGGCCGATGTCGCTCCAGTGGCCCGCGTAGGACAGCACCGCCATCCCCGTCGTCGGGAAGCCGGACGACATCCGTTCATGGGCGGCCTCATCCCCCTCGCCGTCGGCCAGCAGGGAGGCGAGCACGGGCATACCGGGCGCATGCCCGATGAGCATGACGACGTTGGCGTCGGGGTCCGCCTCTCGCAGGACGTCGAGGAGCCGCTCCGCCGAGGCGTCGTAGATCCGGCTGTCGTGGTGGACGTCTGCCTCGACGCAGCCGCCCTCCCAGACCCCCTCGGCCGTCTGCCGGGTGCGGATGGCCGTCGAGCACAGCACCTCGTCGACACCGATGTGCCGCTCGTGCAGCCAGGCCCCCGCGGCACGGGAGTCGGCGCGCCCACGCTTGGTCAGCTCGCGCTCGTGGTCGTCGTCGTAACCACTCTGCTCGGCTTTGCTGTGGCGCAGGAGGATGAGTGTCCGGTCCTCGGCGGCGGAGGTCATGTACCCAATATGCCCCGTCGGACCCCTCCGCGTCAGTGGTCCGACGGCCTGTGGATGACGTGTCGCGGCTCCTCACCCCTGGCGACCCGGGCGAGCTGGTCCCGCAGCATCGCGACGGCTCGTGGGGCGAAGGCCGTCGTCGCCCCGCCGACGTGTGGCGAGACGAGGACGCCGGGGGTATGCCAGAGGGGATGGTCGGCGGGCAGAGGCTCAGGGTCGGTGACGTCCACGGCGATCCGCAGCCGGCCCCCGTGGCGGACGAGGGCGTCCGTGACGGCGACCGGTCCGCGGGCGACGTTGACGAACAGGGCGCCGTCGGGCATGGCGGCGAGGAAGCCGTCGTCGACGAGCCCACGCGTCGAGTCGGTCAGGGGCACGATGGCGATGACGACGTCGTGACGCGGCAGGAGGGTCGGGAGCGCGTCGACGCCGTGGACGACCGCGACGAGCTCGTCGCCCTCCCGCGCGCGGCTCGCGACGACCGTGAGCTCGACGCCGAACGGGAGGAGGCGACGCGCGATCGCGTGGCCGATCGACCCGTACCCGAGGAGCAGGACCCGCCGGTCGGCGAGTGACGGCAGGATGCCCGGCCGCATCCACTCCGCCCGGTCCTGCGCCCGGACGAAGTCGGGGATGCCACGCAGCTGTGCGAGCACGAGCGCGAGCGCAAGCTCCGCCGTCGAGTCGTCGTGGACGCCGGCGGCGTTGGCGAGAAGGACGCCGTGCGGGACGCGCTCGAGGATGCCGTCATAGCCGGCGCTCAGGAGCTGGACGAGCCGCAGCCGTGGCATCCCGGCGAGCAGGCCGACGTCCCAGGGGCGCAGGTAGGGCGGCACGACGACGACGACATCGCGATGGTGGTCCTGGGGGCCCGACAGGTCGTCGACGACGACCTCGACGCCGTCCACGGCGCCGAGAAGGTCGGCCCATTCGTCACTCGGTAGGGAGGTCTTCACCCGGCCCACCGTAGGACACATGGCCCTAGGCGGGAACGGGGGCGCTCTCGGGCGCGCTCGTGCGGATGAGGTGGTCGAAGGCCGACAACGCCGCCGTCGCGCCGGCGCCCAGCGCCACGACGATCTGCTTGAAGGGCACGGTTGTCGCGTCTCCCGCCGCGTAGACCCCGGGGACGTTCGTCGCTCCATGCTCGTCGATGAGGATCTCGCGGCGCTCCGACAGGGCCACGGCACCGGCGAGCCACTCGGTGTTCGGCAGGAGACCGATCTGGACGAACACGCCGTCGAGCGGCATCGTCTCGGCGTCGCCGCCGTCGCGTGGGGCGTGGACGAGGGCGGTCACCTTCGTGCCGTCGCCGACGACCTGCGTGGTGCGCCGGCCGAGCCGGATGTCGACGTTGGGCAGGCTCACCAGCTTGCGCCGGAGGACGTCGTCGGCCCGCAGCTCGTCGAGGAACTCGATGAGGGTGACGTGACCGACAACCCCGGCGAGGTCGATGGCGGCTTCGACACCGGAGTTGCCGCCGCCGATGACGGCGACCCGCTTTCCCTTGAAGAGCGGCCCGTCACAGTGCGGGCAGAACGTCACGCCCCTGTTGCGGTAGTCCTCCTCGCCCGGGACGCCCATGGTCCGCCAACGGGCGCCCGGAGCGAGGACGACCGTCCGGGCCCGCAGCGTCGCGCCGGACTCGAGCGCTGCCGTGATGAACCCGTTCTCGCCGGCCGGTCCGAGCCCGATGGCCCGCTGGCCCTTGATGATGTCGACGTCGTAGGCGCGGACGTGCTCCTCGAGGGCGGCGGCGAGCTTCGGTCCCTCCGTATGCGGGGTCCCGATGAGGTTCTCGATGGCGACGGTGTCCAGCACCTGGCCGCCGAACCGGTCCGCGACGAGGCCCGTGCGAATCCCCTTTCGGGCCGCGTAGATCGCCGCGGCGGCACCGGCCGGACCACCGCCGAGGACGAGGACGTCGTAGGGCTCGGACTCCGACAGCCGCGCAGCGGCCGTGGCCGCAGCCATCCCGCCACCGGCCGCGTCGAGCTTGGCGACGAGCTCGGGGAGCTCCATCCGGCCCGAGACGAACGGCTTCCCGTCGAGGAAGACCGTCGGGACGGCCATGACCGCGTGCGCGTCGATCTCGTCCTGGAAGAGGCTGCCCTCGACGGCGGTGTGGTGGATCCGCGGGTTGAGGACGCTCATCGAGTTGAGCGCCTGGACGACGGTCGGGCAGTTCTGGCACGTCAGCGACATGTACGTGACGAGCTCGTGCTCACCCTGGATCCCCTGGACGGCGGCGACCGTCGCGGCGTCCTCCTTGACGGGGTGCCCACCGACCTGGAGCAGCGCCAGCACCAGGGAGGAGAACTCGTGGCCGAGCGGGATGCCGGCGAAGCTCACCTTGACATCCGTCCCCGCCCTGACGATGGCGAAGCCCGGCCGCCGCGTCCCGGCCTCGTCTCCGACGGCCGGCCGCACGGTGACCTTGTCGGACATCGCGGCGATCTCCTGAAGGAGGTCCTTCAGCTCGGCCGACTTCGGGCGGTCATCGAGCGTGTGGACGAGCTCGATGGGGTTGACGACGTTCCCGAGGAGGGTCTTCAGCTGGGTGGCCAGCGCAGGGTCGAGTGGCATACGGGCGCGCCTTTCCGGGCATGCGGGACGTGGACGAGGAACGGGGACGGGCGGGCCGGGGAGGGCGAGCCTCCCCGGCCGCGACGGGCCCTCAGATCTTGCCGACGAGGTCGATCGACGGCGTGAGGGTGGCCTCGCCCTCTTCCCACTTGGCGGGGCACACCTCGCCGGGGTGGTTGCGGACGTACTGGGCGGCCTTGACCTTGCGGACAAGCTCGGCGGCGTTGCGGCCGACGCCCTCGCACGTGACCTCCATGACCTGGATGACGCCGTCGGGGTCGATGAGGAACGTTGCCCGGTCGGCGAGGCCCTGGCCCTCGCGCATGTTCTCGAAGTTGTTCGTGATGTTGCCGGCGGGGTCGCCGAGCATGAAGTACCTGATCTTGCCGATCGTGTCGGACTCCTTGTGCCACGCCGCGTGGACATGGTGGGTGTCGGTCGACACCGAGTAGACCTCGACGCCGAGGCCCTGGAGCTCCTCGTAGTGGTCGGCGAGGTCGCCGAGCTCGGTCGGGCAGACGAAGGTGAAGTCCGCGGGGTAGAAGAAGAAGATGCCCCACCGGCCGAGGACGTCCGCGTCGGAGACGTCGACGTACTCCCCGTTGTGGAAGGCGGTGGTCTTGAACGGCTTGATCTTCGTGTTGATCAACGACATGGGTCGGTTCTCCTCGGTCGGTTTTCTGGAGTGATTCCAGAATAGCCGACCGGTGGGCGGCGCACCACCCCGCGGGTCGCGCCCTCACTCGGCAGACGGTGCGCCCGTGAGCCTGGCGAGGATGAGCGCGCGGACCGCGGCGGCGTCGCCCTGGCCCTTGAGCTCCTTCATGACCTGGCCGATGAGGGCCCCCGCGGCCTGGACCTTGCCGTCACGGACCTTCGTGGCGATGTCCGGGTTGGCCGCGATGACCTTCTCGACCGCCCCCTCGATGGCCCCGGAGTCCTCGACGAGCCGCAGACCCCGGGCGTCGGCGACCTGCGTCGGGGTCCCCTCACCGGCGAGGACGCCGTCCCACACGTCGCGGGCCATGCGGTCGTTGAGCCGGCCGCTGGAGATGAGGCCCTCGAGCTCGGCGACGTGCGCCGCGGTGACGCCGACCGAGGCGGCATACGGGACGACGTCGGTACCGGCCGCATTGGCGCGGCGGGCGACCTCGCCCGACCACCACTTCCGCGCGCCCGCCGGGGACGCGCCGGCCGCCACCGTCTCCCCGATCGTCTCGACGAGCCCAGCGTTGACGACGTCACGCATCTCGAGATCGCTGTAGCCCCAGGAGGACTGGAGCCGCCTGCGGCGCAGGGCCGGGTTCTCCGGAAGCGTCGCCCGCAGCGACTCGACGAGCTCGGCGGACGGCGCGATGGGGACGAGGTCCGGCTCGGGGAAGTACCGGTAGTCGTCCGCGTCCGACTTGACACGCCCGCTCGTCGTGACTCCCGTGTCCTCGTGCCAGTGCCGCGTCTCCTGGACGACCGACCCGCCGGAGGCCAGAACCGCCGCGTGCCGCTCGATCTCGTAGCGGACGGCGCGTTCGACCGAGCGCAGCGAGTTGACGTTCTTCGTCTCCGATCGCGTGCCGAACCGGTCGGCCCCCTTGGGCATGAGCGAGACGTTGACGTCGCAGCGCATCGACCCCTGGTCCATGCGCGCGTCGGAGACGCCGAGCGCCTTGACGATGTCGCGGAGGGCGGCGACGTAGGCGCGGGCGACCTCTGGGGCCCGCTCACCTGCTCCGACCATCGGCTTGGTGACGATCTCGATGAGCGGGATACCCGCGCGGTTGTAGTCGACGAGGCTGTGCGTCGCGCCGTGGATGCGGCCGGTGGCCCCGCCGATGTGCAGGGACTTGCCGGTGTCCTCCTCCATGTGGGCGCGCTCGATCTCGACGCGGTAGGTGCTGCCGTCCTCGAGCTCGACGTCGAGGTGGCCGTCGTGGGAGATGGGCTCGTCGTACTGGCTCGTCTGGAAGTTCTTCGGCATGTCCGGGTAGAAGTAGTTCTTCCGCGCGAAGCGGCACCATGGCGCGATCTCGCAGCCGAGGGCGAGCCCGATCCGGATGGCCGACTCGACGCCCTTCTCGTTGAGGACGGGCAGCGCACCGGGCAGACCGAGGCATACGGGGCACACCTGGCTGTTCGGCTCGGCGCCGAACTCCGTCGCGCAGCCGCAGAACATCTTCGTCGCCGTGTTGAGCTCGACGTGGACCTCGAGACCCAGGACAGGCTCGTAGGCCGCGAGCGCCTCGACGAACGGGATGGTCACCTCGGTGGTCGTCGTCGTCGCCATCAGCGCCCCTCCCCGTCCCTTGCGTCTGCGTAGCTGCTGCCCATAGCCCCCGAAAACGCAGACGCAAGCGTCGGGGCGCGGTCGAGGAGCGGTCCGCCCCAGGCGGCGTCCAGGCGCTGCTCGAGGGCCGCGCCGACGGCATACAGGCGCTCGTCCCTCGTCGCCGGGGCGAGGATCTGGAACCCGGCGGGGAGACCGTCCTCGTCGGCCAGCCCGCTGGGGACCGACATACCGGGAACGCCGGCGAGGTTCGCCGGGATCGTCGCGATGTCCTGCAGGTACATCGACATGGGGTCGGTCATCTTCTCGCCGAACCGGAACGCCGTCGTCGGCGACGTCGGGCTGACGAGGACGTCCGCGCGCTCGAAGGCGCTCGCGAAGTCGTCGTAGATGAGCCGGCGCACCTTCTGCGCCGAGCCGTAGTAGGCGTCGTAGTAGCCACTCGAGAGGGCATACGTCCCGAGGATGATGCGCCGCTTGACCTCGTCGCCGAAGCCGGCGGCCCGGGTCGCCGCCATGACCTGCTCGGCACTTGCGTCGTCGGAGGGCCACACCCGCAGGCCGTAACGCATCGCGTCGAACCTCGCGAGGTTGCTGCTCGCCTCCGACGGGAGGATGAGGTAGTACGCGGCGAGGGCGTAGGTGAAGCTCGGGCAGGACACCTCGACGACCTCGGCCCCGGCGTCGACGAGGTGCTCAACGGCCTCGTCGAAGCGCTTCTGGACACCCGCCTGGAACCCTTCCCCGGTCAGCTCGCGGACGATCCCGATCCGCATCCCCGAGACGTCGGCTCGGCGAGCCGCCTCGACCACCGGGGGGACCGGGGCGTCGATCGACGTGGAGTCCATCGGGTCATACCCTCCGATGACCTCATGGAGGAGGGCGGCGTCGAGGACGGTCCGGGTGCACGGACCGGCCTGGTCGAGTGACGACGCGAGCGCGACAAGCCCGAAGCGCGACACGCCACCGTAGGTCGGCTTGGTCCCGACGGTCCCGGTGACCGCGGCGGGCTGGCGGATCGAGCCGCCGGTGTCCGTGCCGATGGCGAGCGGCGCCTGGTAGCTGCCGACACACGCCGCCGAGCCGCCGCCGGACCCGCCGGGGATCCGCTCGAGGTCCCACGGGTTGTGTGTCGGCCCGTATGCCGAGTGCTCCGTGCTGCTCCCCATGGCGAACTCGTCCATGTTCAGCTTGCCGAGGATCGGCAGGCCTGACTGGCGTAGCCGCGTGACGAGGGTCGCGTCGTACGGCGGGACCCATCCCTGAAGGATCTTCGAGCCACACGTCGTCGGCAGGCCCTTGGTCGCCATGACGTCCTTGACGCCGATGGGGACGCCGGCGAGCCGAGGGAGCGCCTCGCCCGCCGAGCGCCGCTCGTCGATGGTGCGGGCGGCAGCGAGCGCGCCCTCGCCGTCGACGTGGAGGAAGGCGTGGACGCCGCCGTCCACGGCGGCGATCCGCTCGAGATGCGCCCGGGTCAGCTCGAGGCTGCTGATGTCCTTCGCGGCAAGGGCGTCGGCCATCTCGTCGGCGGTGAGCCGGATGAGGTCGGTCATGGCCTCACTCCTCGTCGAGGATCCGCGGCACCGAGAACCGCTGCTGGTCGACCTCGGGGGCTCCCGCCAGGGCCGCCGCGGCGGACAGGCTCGGGTGGACGGCATCGGGCCGGTTGACGTTGGTCAGGGGCAGTGGGTGGCTCATCGGCTCGACGCCCTCGATGGGGGCCTGTTGGACCTTCGCGACGGACTCGAGGATGATTCCGAGCTCACCGACCATGCGGTCGAGCTCGTCGTCCGTCATGGCGATCCGGGCGAGCCCGGCGAGGTGCGCGACGTCCGCACGGGTGAGCTCTGGCATACGGGGCAGTCTATGGGCGGCTCCTGAGCCCGGCCGCGCCGTAGCCTGTTCTCCATGGCGACGCTCTTCACGGCGATCATCGACGGCGACATCCCGGGCCGGTTCGTCTGGGCCGACGAGTCGTGCGTCGCCTTCCTGACCATCGAACCCCTCAGGCCCGGTCACACACTCGTCGTCCCGCGGGCGGAGATCGACCGGTGGACCGACGCCGACGACACGACGATGGCCCACCTCATGCAGGTCGCACGGACGATCGGGCTCGCCCAGCAGACCGAGTGGGACGCGCCGCGGGCCGGCGTACTCATCGAGGGGTTCCTCGTCCCGCACCTGCATGTTCACGTCTGGCCGGCGTTCTCCGCTGCCGACTTCGACGTCCACAACGTCGACCACAACCCCTCGTCGGACGCCCTCGACGATGCGGCGGAGCGGCTCCGGGCGCGGCTGCGCGCTACCGGTCAAGCGGGCCATGTCCCTGGCCCGGGGCCGCTGCCGCGGGACTGACCCCTCAGCCGGGCCGGACGGTCAGGATCTGGGAGCTGATGCCGATCGGGCCGTCCACGTCGTGGATGACGCTGTGCGTGACGCCGAGGCCGGCCGGGCCGAACTCGACGGTCGTGTCGAACCCGACCCATCCCCCCCGCGGCAGGCGGAAGATGTGCGCGGTCAGGTCGACGTTGAGGAAGGCGACCGACCGGGGGTCGGCGCGCACGGTCATCCCGTTGGCGATGTCGAGCAGTCCGACCGTCGCGGCGAGCGGGCTCACGTCCTCCCCGCCGACGAGGGGCAACGGGGTGTGCACCCAGAACGCGGCTCGGCCGGGCTCCTTCTCGATGCGACGTACCTCGACGTTCTCGACGAACCCGCCGGGCCATACCTGCTTCGGGTCCCACGCCGGCATGTCCTGCGGGCCCGGGATCGACGGCAGGTGGCCGCCGGCGACGGCCGAGGTGTCCCGGGTCGCGATGAGCCACGCCCGCATCCGGACGACGTCGCGGCCGTTGTATGCCAGCGACGCCTCGACGAGCTCGATGGTCCGGCCCGGTCGCAGCAGCGTCACGGCCGTGTCGACGACGTCGACGGGCACGGTGCCGAGGATGTCGTACGACAGCCGGGCGACGACGAGGTCCCCCTCTCGGCGGCGGTCCCGGTCGAGCTCGACGACATGCGCGAGCAGCCCGAGCGCCGGGGCGATGTGCTGCTCGTCGGTCGACCACGCGCCGCCGACGTTGGGCGTCGCGCGGAACCGGTCGGGCCCCAGTCGTTCGAAGTAGCTCACAGTGCCTCCGGTCCGCCGTCGAGGAGCCGTCGGAAGCCGGCCTCGTCGAGAAGGGGCCGGTCGAGCCGGCGAGCCTTGTCCTCGTTCGAGCCGGCGCCGGGGCCGACGACGACATAGTCGGTGTGCTTGCTGACGGACGCCGCGGCCTTCCCGCCACGGGCCACGATCGCCTCCTTGGCCTGGTCCCGGCTGAACCCCTCGAGGGACCCCGTGACGACGACGGTGAGGCCGGACAGGGTGGCGGGCAGCGTGTCGTCGCGCGCGTCGACCATGCGCACGCCGTCGGCCGCCCAGCGGTCGACGATCCCGCGGTGCCAGTCGTTCTCGGGCCGGTCGAACCACTCACGGACACTTTCGGCGATGACGGGCCCGACGCCGTCGACCGTGGACAGCTCGTCGACGGATGCCTGCCGTATGCCGTCCATCGACCCGAAGTGCCGTGCCAGCGCGCGCGCCGCGGTTGGACCGACATGGCGGATCGACAGGGCGACGAGGACGCGCCAGAGCGGCTGCGCCCTGGCCGCCTCGAGGTTGGCGAGGAGCTTCTGCCCGTTGGCCGACAGGACCCGGCCGTCGACGACCCGTTCGGGCTCGTCCGAGCTCTTCGCCGCCCGCGTGTAGAGGGGCACCCGGGAGATGTCGCGCTCCGTCAGCGCGAACAGGGTCGACTCGTCCTCGATGACACCCGAGCCGAGGAGCGCGTTGGCGCCCTCCCAGCCGAGCGCCTCGATGTCGAAGGCGCCGCGGCCGGCGAGCGCGAAGAGGCGCTCACGCAGCTGGCTCGGACACGTCCGTGAGTTGGGGCAGCGAATGTCCTTGTCGCCCTCCTTCTCCGGAGCGAGCGGCGCGCCGCACGAGGGGCAGACGGTCGGCATACGGAACTCGCGTTCGGACCCGTCGCGCAGGGCGACGACCGGGCCGAGGATCTCCGGGATGACGTCGCCCGCCTTGCGGAGGACGACGGTGTCGCCGATGAGCACACCCTTCCGCCGCACCTCGTCGGCGTTGTGGAGGGTCGCGTTGGCGACGGTCGATCCGGCGACGACGACGGGCTCCATGACACCGAACGGGGTGACCCGGCCGGTGCGCCCGACGTTGACCTGGATGTCGAGGAGCTTCGTGTTGACCTCCTCGGGCGGGTACTTGAAGGCGATGGCCCACCGGGGGGCACGGGATGTCGCGCCGAGGAGACGTTGGAGGGCGATCTCGTCGACCTTGACGACGACCCCGTCGATCTCGTGCTCGACGTCGTGCCGGTGCTCGCCCGTGTCGCGGATGAAGGCGAGCACGTCGCCGACGGTGTCGACGACGCGGTAGTGGGACGAGACGGGCAGCCCCCACGTCGCCATGTGCTCGTATGCCTCGGACTGACGGGCGAGCTCGAGACCCTCCCGCGCGCCGACCCCGTGGACGATGAGGTGGAGGTCGCGGTTCGCCGTGACGCGTGGGTCCTTCTGTCGCAACGATCCCGCCGCGGTGTTCCGCGGGTTGGCGAACGGTGCCTTACCCGCCTCGACGAGGCTCGCGTTGAGGTCGGCGAAGCTCTCGATGGGGAAGTAGACCTCGCCGCGAACCTCGACGAGGCTCGGGACGTCGTCGCCACTCAGCCGCTCCGGCACCCCCCTGACGGTGCGGACGTTGAGGGTGACGTCCTCCCCGGTCCGGCCGTCCCCACGGGTCAGCGCCCGGACGAGCCGACCGTTCTCATAGACGAGGTTGACGGCGAGCCCGTCGATCTTCAGCTCGCAGAGCCAGTGGAGGGGGACGTCCCCGACGTCCTTGGCGACCCGGGCGGCCCACGCCGCCATCTCCTCCTCCGTGAAGACGTTGTCGAGGCTGAGCATCCGCTCGAGGTGGTCGACGGCGGCGAACCCGGTCGCGAACGCGGCCCCGCCGACGGCCTGCGTCGGGCTCTGCGGGGTCCGCAGGCTCGGGTGCTCCGCCTCGATCGCGGTGAGCCGTCGCAGGAGCGCGTCGTAGTCGCCGTCGCTGATCGTCGGCGCGTCGAGGACGTGATAGGCGAACTGGGCCGCCGTGGCGCGCTCGGCGAGGTCGGCCCACTCCTGCCGTATGCGGTCCGGCACGTCGGCAGGCACCTCGCCCTTCGCCTCGGGCGGCACCGGGTCGTCGGGGGTCTGTGTCACGGGTTCATCCTGCCCCAGCGGGCAGAACGCACGCCGCCCGCCTCGGGCGGCCTCCTGTCGCGCCGTCCACGCAGATCACAGGCGAAAACCTGGCGACCGACATACGGACCGGACAGGATGAGCACCATGACCAACCTCGCGACGATGCTCGTGACTGCGTCCGAACAGCACCCGGACCACGACGCCCTCCGGCTCAACGGACAGGGGATGCCGTATGCCGCCCTCCATCGCGCCGCGGCCGCCGTCGCCGGATCGCTGCGGGGCAACGGCATCGAGCCCGGCGACCGGGTCGCCCTCATCCTGCCCAACGTCCCGGCCTACCCGGTCGTCTTCTGGGGCGCGGCTCTCGCAGGCGCGACAGTCGTCCCGATGAACCCGCTCCTCAAGGCCGGCGAGATCGACTTCTTCTTCTCCGACTCCGGCGCGAAGATCGCGTTCGTCTGGCCCAACTTCCTCGCCGAGGCGACGGCAGGCGCCGAACGGACCGGGACGCGGATCATCCAGTGCACGCCGATGGGGCCCGCCGAGGGCCAGCTCGCCGCCGGCGACCCGATCCTCGAGCCGACGCCGCGCGCCGACGAGGACACCCTCGTCATCCTCTACACGTCGGGGACGACGGGGCGCCCCAAGGGGGCCGAGCTGACCCACCGGAACATCCGGCTCAACGCCGAGCGGTGCTCCAGCGTCATCCTCGAGATCTCCCCGGACGACGTCCTCATGGGCTGTCTGCCGCTCTTCCACGTCTTCGGGCTCACCGTCGGCATGGTGGCCGCGACCAACGCCGGCGCCACGCTGGCCCTCGTCCCGCGGTTCGACCCGGCCGTCGCCATCACCGTCATCGAGGAGGAGCACGTCACCGTGATGATCGGCGTCCCGACGATGTATGCCGCGATCCTCCACGCACCCGAGGGCGACACGATGGACGCGTCGACACTGCGCACGTGTGTCTCGGGCGGCTCCGCGATGCCGGCGGAGGTCCAGACGGCCTTCGAGCAGAAGTTCGGCTGCATCGTCCTCGAGGGCTACGGCCTCTCGGAGACCTCGCCGGTAGCCTCCTTCAACATGCCCGGCAGGCCGCGCAAGCCCGGGACGATCGGCCTGCCGATCCCCGGCTGCGAGATGCGCTGCGTCGACGCCCAGGGGGTCGAGGTGCCCGACGGTGAGGTCGGCGAGATCGCCATCCGGGGGGACAACGTCATGAAGGGCTACTGGAACAAGCCGGAGGCGACGGCCGAGGCGATCCCCGACGGGTGGTTCCGGACGGGCGACCTCGCGGTCAAGGACGCCGACGGCTACTTCACGATCGTCGACCGGAAGAAGGACATGATCCTGCGCGGCGGGATGAACGTCTACCCGCGCGAGGTCGAGGAGCTCCTCTACACCCACCCGGCCGTTCGCGAGGCGGCCGTCGTGCCCGTGCCCGACTCGCTCCTCGGCGAGGACGTCGGCGCCGCCGTTGCCCTCAAGCCGGGTGCGTCGGTGACCCCGGACGAGCTGCGGGCCTGGGCCAAGGAGCGGATCGCCGCGTACAAGTACCCGCGGCACATCTGGATCGTCGAGGAGCTTCCCAAGGGGCCGACGGGCAAGATCCTCCGACGCGAGGTGTCCGCGCCCGAGGGTGTCTAGGGAGCGGGTGGGTCGGCGACGGCGCGCCCGCCCCGGCGGCGCAGCAGCACGCCCCAGCCGGCGGCGGGGCGTCCGACGATAAGGGCCGCCCCGAGCACGAGGACGAAGCCGGCGAGCTGGGCGGCTCCGACATGCTCCCCGAGGACGATGACGCCGAGGACGACCGAGACGACGGGGATCAGGTAGGTGACCGTCGAGGAGACGACCGCTCCGGCGTCGCGGACGACGTCGAACTGGAGCACGTAGGCCAGCCCCGTGCCGACCGCCCCGAGGACGGCAACCGCAGCGACGGCCTCCCATGCCGTCGCCGAGCCCGCGGCCGCGTGCAGCGACCATGGGGCGGTCACGGCGCCCCGGCGGAGCCACCATGAGCCGAGCTCCATCGCGAGCACGAGGACGGACCCACTGATGAGCAGCGCCGCCGGCTGCGACAGGCCGCCGAGGTCGGCGTGCCCGAGGTAGCGGCGAAGGTACGGCCACCCGATGCCGTAGCTGAAGCCACCGGCGAGGGTGATCCCGAAGCCGACGAGGTCCGGCCGCCCCCCGGCGTTCCACGGCTCGCTGATGACGAGGACACCGACGAACCCGAGCACCACGGCGAGCACCCTGGCCCGGGTCATCCGCTCGGCCGGGATGAGCAGGAGGCTGAAGATCACCATGGCGATGGGCGTGATGGAGTTGCCGATCCCGGCAAGGGCCGAGGAGACCCGAGTCTCCCCCAGCGCGAAGCACGTGAACGGGAACGCCGTGAGGAAGAAGCCGGACACGAGCAGGTGCCCCCACGTCCGTGCCCCCGCCGGCAGCGAACCGCCGGAGAGATGCAGCAGCGCCGTGACGACGACGGCACCGAGGACGATCCTCAGGGCCGCGATCTGGAGCGGGGCGAGGGCCCGGAGACCGAGCTTCATGAGGAGGAAGCTCGACCCCCAGATCAGGGCGAGGCCGAGGAACTTGGCCTGCCAGGGGACGAGCCGGGCGGCGGTCCCCGTCATGCGTGCGCCCTGTCCGTCAGGTCGCGCGCGATGTCGATGGTCACGGCGGAGACCGCGCGGGCTCCCTCCGGCGTGAGGCCGGCGAGGCCGCACCCGGGGGAGACGACGACGGCGTCGAGGGCCGACGCCGGGAGGGCGGTCCGCTCCCACGAGCGCAGGAGCGCGTCGACGGCCGCCGACCGCGTGCCGGTGCCGTCCGTGGCGAGGCAGCCGGCATACAGGCGCATCCCCGACTCGACGCACACGGCGACGGACTCCCATGCGGCGGGGCCCAGCAGGCCCGTGTCCACCGCGAGGCCCCCGGCTCCGGCGTTGCGCAGCAGGGGAACGGGCACCCGCGGATGACAACAGTGGACGAGCGTCGCCCGACCCGCGGCGGCGTCGAGGACTGTCCGTAGGCCGTCCGCGCACGTCTGGGGGTCGACGGGCCGGATCCGGCCGTAGCCCGAGGCCGTCGGCAGGGAGCCCTCGAGGACGGCGGGGAGGGACGGTTCGTCGAGCTGAAGGACCAGACGCGCGCCCGGCACCAGGCCGGCGACGTCGGCGAGATGTCCCCGGATGCCCTCGGCGAGCGACTCGACGAGCTCCTTGGCAGCGCCGGCATCGACGACGGCCCGCTCCCCTCTCGTCAGGGCGAGGCTCGCCGCGAGGGTCCAGGGCCCGCAGACCTGGACCTTCAGGTCGCCGGCCCAGCCGTCGAACGCCTCGGCGAGCTCGTCGAGGTCCCGCCGCCACAGCGAAGCCGTCCGGGCCGCGTCGCGGCCGGGGCGGTCGACGAGCCGCCACCCGGCAGGCTGGAGGTCGACGGGGAGGTCGACGAGCAGGGCCGCGCTGCGCCCGATGAGGTCGGCGCCGGGACCACGCGCCGGCGTCTCGGGCAGCCACGGCAGGTCGTCGGCGAAAAGGTCCCGGACCGTCCGGACGGCCTCGCGGACATCGGTTCCGGGCCACGAGCCCATACCCGTGGCCGTTGTCACCGGTGGGCCTCGACGAGCATCCGGACGCTGGCCGGGACCTCCTGGGCCGGGCTGAACGGCGCCGTCCTCGGCTCGCCATAGGTCGTCGTCACCGGCACGATCCCGACCCACGCGCCGCTGGGCTCGTCGGGGACGTCGGACCACGCGTCGCGTGCCTTGACCGTCCAGCGGCCCTCGAGGACGGGCAGGGAGAGGACGACGGTGGCCGCCCGCTCCTTGGCGTTCGTCGCGCGCACCTCGGCGACCCGGCCGGGGATGACCCGGTCAGAGATGACATCAAGGGCGCGCTTCGCCTCCTGCCCCGAGAGCCGCTCGCAGGTGCCGCTGACGACGGCCGAGCGGTAGTTGACCGACGACTCGAAGGTCGTGTGGGCGACGACGATCCCGTCGAGGACGGCGACGCAGAGGGCCACGGGGGCGCCGGCAGCCGCCTCGCGGAGGGCGCCGGCGCCCGTCGACCCGTGGAGGAGGACCCGGTCCCCGTCGCGGGCATAGAGCATCGGGACGACGAGCGGACGGCCGTCGGCGACGGTCGTCAACGTCCCGATGACCGACGCGTCGAGGACGGCGTCGAGGTCCCCCCGCGCGGTGCTCGCACGTTCGGGGTGACGGGTGACGCGCTGGGGCTGTTTCTCCACGCCGCTATTCAACCGTGCTCACCGAACCCGCAGGCGGGCCGTCCGCCGGGGACCCCGAGCTAACGGCGGGAGGCCCTGACGATGGTCGCCGAGCCGAGGACACGGGTGCCGTCGTAGAGGACGGCCGCCTGTCCAGGGGCGACCCCTCGGATGGTCCGCTCGAGGGCGACGCGGACGTCCTCGCCCCGAACCTCGAGCCGCGCCGGGACCTCCTCGCCGTGGGCGCGCACCTGGACGCCGACCCGCGCACCCGTCTCCGGCGCGGCGTCGCACCACCGCGGGCGGTCGGCCTCGATGAGGTCGACCGCGAGCCGGTCCGCCGTCCCGATCGTCACCGTGCTCGTCGCCGCGTCGACGCCGACGACGAACCGCGGCTGCCCGTCGAGGCGCGACCGGTCGAGGCCGAGCCCGTGTCGCTGGCCGACGGTGAACTCGTGCGTGCCCGTATGCCGCCCCACGACGGCGCCGCCCGCATCGACGATGTCCCCCGGCCGGTCCCCCACGTGGCGCCGGAGCCAGCCACGCGTGTCGCCGTCGGGGATGAAGCAGATGTCGACACTGTCCGGTTTGGTCGCGACCGGC
>JAJXUB010000124.1 GCA_021783215.1 Actinomycetes bacterium
CCGCCGTCGCAAGGGCCGCACCGAGCTGTCCGCCTGATCCGGTTGCCAACCTCGTGCTGCCGGCGCGCCACAGGATGACCGCAAGTGGCGACTTCACGCGTGTCCTGCGTGGTGCCGGGGGGGCCCGCAGCGCGACCCGTCTTCTCGTCGTGCACGCCCGAATGACCGATGCCGACGCGGACCGACCGGCC
The DNA here is from genome assembly GCA_021783215.1 of Actinomycetes bacterium. Lineage (GTDB taxonomy): Bacteria > Actinomycetota > Actinomycetes > Actinomycetales > Dermatophilaceae > JAJXUB01. Next base: position 192 of record JAJXUB010000124.1, read on the forward strand.
CGTGTCGGGTTCGTCGCCTCCTCCGCGCTCGGTGGGGCGGTCGTCCGGAACCGGGTCAAGCGTCGCCTCCGCGCCGCCGTTGCCAGACGGATCGACGCGGTGCCCGCCGGCGTCGACCTCGTCGTCCGGGCGAACTCTGCCGCAGCGGCCGCGTCGTTCGGCGACCTCGACGCGGACGTCGAGCGCTGCCTCACGACGGCCATCGACCGGTTGAGATCTCGGGTGGGTGGATGACGCTCTCCCGGATGCTCGCCCTGCCGTTCATCACCGTCATCCGCCTCTACCAGCGGTGGGTCAGCCCCATGCGGCCGCCGACCTGCCGGTTCTACCCGTCGTGCTCGGCGTATGCCGTGACCGCTCTCGAACGGTTCGGCCCCGTCAAAGGAACCTGGCTGGCCGTTCGTCGGGTGAGCCGGTGCCACCCGTGGAACCCGGGCGGCGTCGACCACGTACCGGAACGGCATACGCCGGCCGCCCCACGAGCCCTCTGACCACGCAGCGCAAGGAAACGGATTCGTCGTGCTCAACACCATCCTCGCCCCCATCGAGTGGCTCGTCGCGTGGATCATGTATGGCTGGCACCAGCTCTTCACGGGGCTCGGCCTGCCCTCCGGTTCCGGCTGGACGTGGGCCCTGTCCATCGTCGGCCTCGTCGTCGTCATGCGGGCGGCGATGATCCCCCTGTTCGTCAAGCAGATCCACGCGTCACGGCGCATGCAGCTCATCCAGCCGGAGATCCAGAAGATCCAGGCCAAGTACAAGGGCAAGTCCGACCCCGAGTCGCGCCAGGCGATGACCCAGGAGACGATGGATGTCTATAAGCGGACCGGGACGAACCCGTTCAGCTCCTGCCTGCCCATCCTCGTCCAGTCCCCGTTCTTCTTCGGCCTCTTCCGCGTCCTCAACGGGCTGACGGCGATCTCGAAGGGTCCTCATGTCAACGGTGGCCGTGGGCCGATCGGTCCGATCACACAGGTAGTCGCCCACCAGGCGGAGCAGTCGACGATCTTCGGGGCCCACCTGTCCGACATCTTCCTTCACGCGACGACGACGAGCGCCCGGGTGGTCACGGTCCTGCTCATCATCGCCATGTCGGTCTCGACGTTCACGACCCAGCGTCAGCTGATGATGAAGAACATGCCGGCGTCGGCGTTGGACAACCCGTTCGCCAAGCAGCAGAAGGTGCTGCTCTACATCATGCCGGTGTTCTTCGCGATCTCCGGCATCAACTTCCCCATCGGTGTCCTCATCTACTGGTCAGTGACGAACGTCTGGTCGATGCTCCAGCAGTTCTACGTCATCCGCCGTATGCCGACCCCCGGGTCGCCCGCCGAGCGGGCTCTACGGGAGCGTCAGCAGCGGCGCGGCCGGACCATGAAGGAGCTGACCATCGAGGGGCTCAACGCCGACACCGGCGTCGACGGGACGAGCGCCACCGATCGGGTCAACCGCCAGCGCCAGCAGCCGAAGAGCAAGAAACGTCAGAAGGGCAAGCCGGCCACGAGGCCGACGGAGCCGCCGGACCCGGCCGGCGACGGCTCGACGAGCGCCTGACACCCCATACGTCGGGGCCGTCGTGGCCCCCGTTCCAAGGAGATGCACGTGAGCACGACCGACGAGGTCAAGGAGTTCGAGACCGACGTCCCCGAGCATGACGACGCCACCGACGAGGCTGTGACCAGCGAGGATGCCACTGGACCGCGGCACCGGACCGGTCGCACGGTCAGCCGTGAGTCGCTCGAGCGTGAGGGTGAGGTGGCGGCAGACTTCCTCGAGTCGCTGCTCGACATCTGCGACCTCGACGGGGACATCGACGTTGACATCGACGGAGACCGAGCCGTCGTCTCCATCGTCGACTCCGAGGATGGGCGCGTCCCCCGTCGTCTCGTCGGCCAGGACGGCGAGGTCCTCGATGCCCTCCAGGAGCTGACCCGTCTCGCCGTGTACGCCGAGACCGGCGGCCACTCGCGGCTCATCCTCGACATCGCCGGGCACCGCGCCAAACGGCGTGAGGTGCTCGTCGCCTCGGCCCAGACGGCGATCGCGGCCGTCAAGGAGACCGGTGAGCCGTCCGCGCTCGAGCCGATGACGGCCTACGAACGCAAGGTCGTCCACGACGAGGTGCTCGCCGCCGGCCTCCATTCGGAGTCCGAGGGCGTCGAGCCGCGCCGGCACGTCGTCGTCCACCCCACCCGCTGACCACTGTCGCCGGCGCGTTTCACGTGAAACATGGTTGACGCGCCGACACCCCCGGAGTGCGCCGGGCGCATCTTCGGGGCCCGGCTTCCGCTTGCGCAGACATACGCCGGACTCCTCGCCGATACCGGGGTCGGGCACGGCCTCATCGGCCCGCGTGAGGTGCCGCGTCTGTGGGACCGCCACCTGCTCAACTGCGCCGTCATCGAGGACGCCTTCCCTCACGGCGCGGTCGTCGCCGACCTGGGCAGCGGCGCGGGCCTGCCGGGAATCCCCCTCGCCATTGCCCGGCCGGACCTGCACATGCACCTCGTCGAGCCGATGCAGCGAAGGACCGAGTGGCTCAGGCTGGCCGTCGCCGGGCTCGGCCTCGACAACGTCACCGTCCACCGCGGGCGGGCGGAGGAGCTCCGGGGTGAGCTCGTCACGCCGTACGTCACGGCTCGGGCCGTCGCACGGCTGGCGACGCTCGCCACCTGGACCCGGGAGATCCTCGAGCCCGGCGGGCTCCTCGTCGCGATGAAGGGTGAGCGCGCGCAGACCGAGCTCGAGGAGGACCGCGCCCGACTGGCGCGGCTCGGCGTGACGGTGGCCGTCGTCACGACGCACGGCGACGGGGTGGTCGAGGCGCCGGTCCGCACGGTCGACCTGCGCTTCCGGCCGGATCGCCCACCCGTCCGAGGCCGCCGGGTGCGGTGACGCGGCACACTGCGACCACATGGGCCGCCGCGAAGGCTGCCGCCCTCCGCCGTAGAGTGGGGCCCGACGCCTGAGCCGAGCAACGAGAGGACGTCCGTGAGCCGTGAGGACGACATCGGGAGTGCCCACGACGTCGTGACGGCCCCGGGCCTGGGGTTCCCGTTCCGACACGGCCTGGGCGGGGGTCCGCTCGGCTGGCCGGACGGGGCGCCCAGGACCGATGTTTCACGTGAAACGGCGGGGAACGTGGCGATGTTGGCGGGAGTGGCCGCCCCCTCGACGGCCGATGTTTCACGTGAAACATCCTCGGGGGAGGACCTGGCAGACACCCCTCTCGCCCGACAGCTCCTCGAACGAGGCCGACGCCGGCGACGGGTCGCCGACCAGTCCATGCCGCGCCCGGCCCGGACGCGTGTCCTGACGGTGGCTAACCAGAAGGGCGGGGTCGGGAAGACGACGACGACGGTCAACCTCGGCGCGGCGCTCGCCGAGGGGGGCGCACGCGTCCTCGTCATCGATCTCGACCCGCAGGGCAACGCGAGCACGGCCCTCGGCGTCGACCACCACGCCGACGTCGCGGGGATCTATGACGTCCTCCTCGACGATGTCGCCCTCGCCGATGTCGCCCATGCGTGCCGCGACGTCGCCGGGCTCGACTGTGTGCCGGCGACCATCGACCTCGCCGGCGCCGAGCTCGAGCTGGTCCCGCTTGTCGACCGCGAGAGCCGGCTCCGGCGCGCCATCTCCGCCTACCTGGGCCAGGTTCCCGCCGACCAGCGGCCCGACTACGTGCTCATCGACTGCCCGCCCAGCCTCGGACTGCTCACCGTCAACGCGTTCGTTGGCGCCGACGAGGTGCTCATCCCCATCCAGTGCGAGTACTACGCGCTCGAGGGCCTCACCCAGCTCCTTCGCAACGTCGAGCTCATCCGCTCCCATCTCAACCCGGGGTTGCGCGTGTCGACGATCCTCCTGACGATGGTCGACGCCCGGACGCGGCTTTCGGCGCAGGTGGCGGACGAGGTGCGCTCACACTTCCCCGATGAGACGTTGCGGGCGACGATCCCACGCTCGGTGCGGATCTCGGAGGCCCCCAGCCACGGGCAGACCGTCATGACGTACGACCCGAGCAGCACCGGGGCCCTCTCCTACCTCGAGGCCGCGCACGAGATCGCCGCGCGCGGTGCCGCCTTCCCATCCGACCCGACCGACGGAGACCCTCAGTGAACGACAAGCGCAGGGCCCTCGGCAGGGGCCTCGGTGCCCTCATCCCGACCGGCCCCAGGGAGGCCGAGACGAGCCACCCGGTCGACGTCCTGCTGGGAGGCGCGAGCGCGGCGTCGTGGGGCTCGGCCCCCGCGTCGGCTGGCCAGGAGCCCTTGCGCCCGGTCGCGGGCGCGACGTATGCCGAGCTGCCGGTCGGGTCGATCCGGCCCAACCCCCGCCAGCCACGGACCATCTTCGAGGAGGACGCCATGGACGAGCTCGTCCACAGCGTCCGTGAGATCGGCGTGCTCCAGCCTGTCGTCGTCCGACCCGTCGCGGACCGTGACGGGTCGGACGCGGCCTACGAGCTCATCATGGGGGAGCGGCGCCTGCGTGCGTGCCAGCTCGCCGGGCTGGAGACGGTCCCGGCCATCATCAAGGAGACCCAGGACGACGCGCTCCTGCGCGACGCCCTGCTCGAGAACCTGCACCGGAGCCAGCTCAACCCTCTCGAAGAGGCGGCGGCCTACCAGCAGCTCCTCGACGACTTCGGGTGCACTCAGGACGAGCTCGCCACCCGCATCGGGCGGTCGCGGCCCCAGGTGAGCAACACCCTGCGCCTGCTGCGCCTCCCGGCACTCGTCCAGCGGCGGGTCGCCGCGGGGGTCCTCTCCGCCGGACACGCGCGGGCCTTGTTGGGCCTCGAAGACGGGGCGGCGATGGAGCGGCTAGCCCAGCGGATCGTCGCCGAGGGGCTGTCCGTCCGCTCGGTCGAGGAGCTCGTCGCCCTCGGTGGGGACACGGAGCGGCCGGTCCGGCGCCGGCCGCGCCCCGGGGAGCGTCACCCCCAGCTGGACGACCTCGCGGCACGGCTCAGCGACCGGTTGGACACGAGGGTCCGGCTCACGCTGGGGCAGCGCAAGGGACGGCTCGTCATCGAGTTCGCGTCCCTCGACGACCTCAACCGCATTCTCGCGACGATGCACGTCGACGCCCGAAGG
>JAJXUB010000125.1 GCA_021783215.1 Actinomycetes bacterium
CTGCGCCGCGTCGCCGACGACGGTCCATGACGCGCCACGGCCACGCCGTCCGACCATCCGCCACTGCATCGGGGAGAGGTCCTGGGCCTCGTCGACGAGGACATGGGCATACGTCCGCGGTGGGTCGACGCGCCCACGAAGGAGGCGGTCCCTTGCGTCCGCGGGTGCGATGTCCGCGTAGGACACGACGCGGCGCTCGCGGCCCCCGAAAGCGGAGAACCCGGCGTAGCCGTCGTTGTCGAGGTCGTCGATCTCGTAGAAACCACGTTCCTCGTCGTCGGCCTCCTGGACCGGACCCAGCCGGGCCGCCAGGTCGTCGATGAGGGCGATGTCCGACACCGACCACGTGCCGGTGGCGAGGTCGTCGGCGACGGACAGTGCGACGGCGGCCGCCTCGTCCGTCGTGAGGATGCCGCGGGCGCGGGCGTACGTCGCGTCGGTGTCGGCCAGCCGGAGCAGCGCCGCGCGCGGGTCGACCTGCGGCCACCACGCGGCCATGAACGCGTCGACCTCCATGGAGGCCCCCCACTGGTCGAGGAAGTCGTCCTGCTCGCCCTCACCGTGCGTCGCCCACGCGGCCTGGGCAAGCGCGGTCCGCGCGGCGTCGGCGCCGAGGTTGTGCTGGTGGCTGCGCAGGACGTGGGTGCGGACGGACCGGAGTGTGCGTTCGTCGACACGGAAGGGACGTCCGCCGACGAAGGCCCGGAACTGCGTCGGCCCATCGGGCGGGGGCTCGTTGGCGAGCCGAGCCAGCAGCGGCCGGATCCGGATGCTGCCCTTCACCTCGGCGACCTCGGGCGGGTCGAGCCGCGTCGCCGTGACCCCGTCGACGAGGTCACCGACGGCGCGAAGGGCGACGGAGTCCTCACCGAGCGATGGCAGGACGCGCTCGATGTAGGCGGTGTAGCCCGCCGACGGCCCGACGACGAGGATGCCGCCGGTTTCGAACCGGCGTCGCTCCGCATAGAGGAGGTAGGCCGCCCGGTGGAGCGCCACGACCGTCTTGCCCGTGCCCGGCCCTCCCGTGATCTCCGTGACGCCCCGCCACGGCGCCCGGATGGCCTGGTCCTGGTGGGCCTGGATCGTCGCGACGATGTCCCGCATTCGGGACCCTCGGCTGCGGGTGAGGGCGGCGATGAGCGCCCCGTCCCCGACGACGACCATGCCCTCGGGTGGCTCGAGGACCATGAGGTCGTCCTCCAGCCCGATGACGGTCGGGCCGGCGCACCGCAGGACGCGCCGACGGATGACGCCGTGCGGGTCGACCGGTGTCGCCCGGTAGAACGGCGCGGCCGCCGGCGCCCGCCAGTCGATGACGAGGGGCTCGTAGTCGTCGTCGCGGACGCCGAGGCGCCCGATGTGCCGGACGTCTGTGACGACGGGGGCGCCGTCGTCGTCGTCCGTCGGCACGGTCCCCAGGTCCAGGCGCCCGAAGACGAGGCCCTCGGTCTGGTGGTCGATCTCATGACGACGGCGGGCGGCGGCGAAGACGAGGGCGTCCCGCTCGAAGAGGCCGGTGAGGTCCTCCTCACGGAGGTCCCCGCTTCGCTGTGCCCGCCCCCGGGCCATGCCGTCGGCTTCGACCGACGCGGCCCGGGTCGAGGCCTTCGCCAGCTCGGCGTACACGTGGTCCACGTGGGCCTGCTCGTCGGCGAGCTCGCGGGTGGTCGCGTCGCTCTGGTGGGTCATCGTCACGGAACGGCTCGCTGGTCTCCTGGTCGGGCGAACCATCAAGTCTAGAGGTCCCGGCGCCCTGCCGTGTCCGCGGCCGTCAGAAGAGGCCCATGCGGGCGGCCTGGACGCCCGCCTGGAAGCGCGTCGTCACCCCGAGGCGCTCCATGAGGGCCTTGATGCGGCGTTCGACCGTCCGCTGCGAGGCCCTGATCTGCCGGGCGATGGAGGCGTCGGTGGCACCGGAGGCGAGAAGGGTCAGGATGAGCCGGTCCCGCGTCTCCAGCGGGCCCACGGTGGCCGCGTCGTTGACCGGAAGCGGCATCCCCGTCGCATGGAGCCGCTCCATGAGCTCGACGAGCGCGGTGATGAGGACCGGGTCGCGGATGAACAGCGAGCCCGCGGCGTCCGCACGGGTGTTCGTCGTGTCGATGACGGCCATCGTCCGGTCGGCGACGAGCAGGTTGAACGGCAGCCCGGTCGCGAGCCGGATGTCGTAGCCGAGGGCCTGGCGCCTCCTGAGCTCCTCGTAGACCCCGGGGGCGCCGAGGCTCGAGGACTCGACGACCGCTCGCCGCTCGACTGGCTCGGCGTTGTCGTTCACGGCGGGGACCACACGGTGGGTGCCGTCGGCCACCTTGCCGATGCGCTGCTCGCCGGCGACGAGGACGAGCAGGCTCGAGCGGATCGAGCTCTCGAGGCGCAGGACGACCTGGTCCACCTCCTCGGGACCCTCGAGGGGCTGGACCACACCGGACGCCACGGCGCCAAGGGTGCCGCGGGCGCGGTGGTACCGCGCCGCCAGGTCGTGCACGGTCAGCCGGGCCGAACGGGCCATGTGCTCGAGGGCCGCGGCATACGCGGAGACGGTCAGCTCCGGCGGTGCCACGGTGAGATGCTCGGCGTCGCTCGCATCGATGAGCTCGCGCCAGTGGAGCGTGCCCAGGGCGGCGTCGACCTGACCGGGTTCCAGGCCCCGGGCGATGAGCTCGGACCTGCTCCGCGCATCGTCCTCGACAAGGATCCGGTAGACGGTCGCGACGCGTTCGTCGTCGGTCGTCGAGAGGCGGCCCAGCGGGAGCGTGAACGGGACGGTCTCGGGTGCCCTGGGCAACATCCCCTCCATGTGGCGGATATGCGACAACGTCGGATCACCGCCACCGTAGCACCTTCCGGAACACCCCCAGGGGTGACACAGTGCTCAGGTCGACCCCGTCGATCCGCGTTGAGGCCAACCCCTGACGGCCTCCGCGGGAGGCGGGCGGTCCAGGGGACCCTCGTCCCCCGTCCCTCGGACCGCCCGCCTGCGACGGGGTCGCCGGATGTCCCTATCGTGGACGCGTGAAGGTCCTCGTCCTCGGTTCCGGCGCCCGCGAGCACGCACTCGTCCGTTCCCTCGTCGCCGACCCCGACGTCGGTGCCGTGGTCGCCGCTCCCGGGAACCCCGGCATCGCCGACCTCGCGGCCCTCGAACCGATGCCGGATCTGACCGACGGCCTCGCCGTCGCCGCCCTCGCCCAACGGGTGGGCGCGGACCTCGTCGTCGTCGGTCCGGAGGTCCCCCTCGTCGCCGGCGTCGCCGACGCCGTCCGTGCCGTGGGCATCCCGTGCTACGGGCCGTCGGCGGACGCCGCCCGCCTCGAAGGCAGCAAGGCGTTCGCCAAGGACGTCATGGCGTCCGCCGGGGTGCCGACGGCGGCCGCCTACGTGTGCACCACCGAGGCCGAGGTCGGCGCCGCCATGGACGCCCTCGGAGCGCCCCATGTCGTCAAGGACGACGGCCTCGCCGCCGGCAAAGGGGTCGTCGTCACGTCCGACCGGACCGCCGCTCTCGACCACGCGCGGGCCTGCCTCGCCAAGCCGAGCGGACGGGTCGTCGTCGAGGAGTACCTCGACGGGCCCGAGGTGTCGGTGTTCTGCGTATGCGACGGACAGGACGCCGTGCCGCTCGCGCCGGCCCAGGACTTCAAGCGCGTCGGGGACGGCGACACCGGCCCGAACACCGGGGGGATGGGGGCGTACTCACCGCTGACATGGGCGCCCCCGGGGCTCGTCGACGATGTCATGGCCACGGTCACCCGGCCCGTCCTGGCCGAGATGCGCCGGCGTGGGACACCGTTCGTCGGGACGCTCTACGTCGGGCTCGCGTTGACGGCTCGCGGACTCCAGGTCGTCGAGTTCAACGTCCGCTTCGGGGACCCCGAGACCCAGGTCGTCCTGCCGCGTCTGCTCACCCCGCTCGGCGGTCTCCTGTTCGCCGCGGCGACGGGACGGCTCGGCGAGCAGTCCCCGCTGCTCTGGTCGCCGGACGCGGCGGTCACCGTCGTCGTCGCGGCGTCGGGCTACCCCAGCGCGCCGCGGACCGGGGACCCGGTTGCCGGCCTCGGCCGCGCGGCCTTCGACGGGCGGGCCTACGCCCTCCACGCGGGCACCCGACGGGCGGAGGACGGCACCCTCGTGTCCAGCGGCGGCCGCGTCCTGTCCGTCGTGGGGATCGGAGGCACGCTGGCGGACGCGCGGCGGTCCGCCTACGCCGCCGTGGTGGGGATCGAGCTGGACGGGTCCCACTACCGCTCGGACATCGCCCTGGCGGCCGAGCGGGGCGAGGTGGTGGTCCCCGGTGGCGCCCCGCCGGAGGCCGCGGCGACCGAAGACGATCTCCGCGCCTTCTGGGAGGTGGCTCGGCAGCGCAGCCGGGTGGCCGGCATCGAGGCGATCGCGGGGCTGTCGACGACGGGCTCGCTCCCGCCGCCGGCCTGGGCCTTCGGCGGCACGCCCGACCAGGCCGACGAGCTGCTCGGGCTCGTCCTCGCCGGGACCAAGACGGCGACGGCGGGGGCGCTGTGGGACTACGACGCCGGGGGGGAGAGCCTGCCGAAGCCCGGCGACCTCTCCATCCTCCTCGACGGCGCCGGTCGGCCCCGAGCCCTCATCGCCGTGACCGACGTCCGCGTCGCCGCGTTCGACGAGGTCGACGCGGCGCACGCCTACGCCGAGGGTGAGGGGGACCGCTCCCTGGCGTACTGGCGCCGCGTCCACGAGGCCTTCTTCCGGACGAACGCCGATGCCTTCGCCCCCGACATGCCGCTCGTCCTGGAGCACTTCCGGGTCCTGTACGCATCGTGATGTCGTCCTGGGACAATCGGCACATGCCTCCCGTCGAGCTCCCCGGCTACGTCCACGCATACTCCGGCAAGGTTCGCGACCTCTACGCGCCGCTCGACCCGGCGACAGGGCAGGAGCGCACGGACCAGGTGCTGCTCGTCGCCTCCGACCGCATCTCGGCCTTCGACTTCATCCTCGACACGCCGATCCCGGACAAGGGTGAGGTCCTCACCCGGCTCTCGCTGTGGTGGTTCGACCGCCTGGCCGACCTCGTGCCCAACCACGTCGTGTCGACGGACGTTCCCGACCCCGTCCGCGGCCGCGCCGTCCTGTGCCGGCGCCTGTCGATGGTGCCCGTCGAGTGCGTCGGCCGGGCGTACCTCACCGGTGGCGGCCTGGCCGACTACCGGCAGAGCGGGGCCGTCAGCGGGATCGCGCTGCCG
>JAJXUB010000026.1 GCA_021783215.1 Actinomycetes bacterium
ATCTTCGTCTTCGGAACCGTGGCCAGCGTCGCCCTCGGCCTCGTCGCGTTCCCCATGTTCGAGGTCGCCATGATCGAGCTGGCCATGGACCGCGGCATGGGTGCGAACTTCTTCAACGCGGCCCTCGGCGGCAACGCGTGGCTCTACCAGAACCTGTTCTGGCTCATGGGCCACCCCGAGGTCTACGTCATCCTGCTCCCGGCGATCACCGCCCTCATGGAGATCACCCCGGTCTTCACCCGCAAGCCGCTGTTCAGCTTCACCGGTGCCATCCTCGGCATCGTCGGGATCGCGGGGCTGAGCCTGTTCGTGTGGGCTCACCACATGTACATGGCCGGCTGGGCCCCCGTCCTCGACGGTCCGTTCATGGTGACGACCGAGCTCATCTCCATCCCCACCGGGCTCCTCTTCTTCGTGCTCCTCGGGACCCTGTGGCGCGGCAAGGTCTGGATGCGCCTACCCGTCATGGCCGTCTATGCGCTTCTGTGGAACTTCACGATCGGCGGCCTGACCGGCGTCTACCTCTCCGACATCCCCGTCGACCAGGCCATGCACGGGTCGATGTTCGTCACGGCCCACTTCCACTACACCCTCATGGGTGCCGGCCTCACCGGCGCCATGGGCGCCCTCGCCTACTGGTTCCCGAAGATGACCGGGCGGATGCTCGACGAGCGGTGGGGCGCCATCGGGTTCTGGACGGCCCAGGTCGGCTTCAACGTCACCTTCATCGGGATGTTCGCCGTCGGCCTCGCCGGCCAGCCCCGGCGCGTCGCCGACCCGGGCACGTACTTCGCGACCGGGAACCTCGTCTCGTCGATCGGCGCCTACGTCATCATGCTCGGCATGCTGACCTTCCTCGGCGTCATCATCCACTCGTGGCGGCACGGGACGATCGCGTCCGCCAACCCGTGGGGCGGGCGCACCCTCGAGTGGCAGACGCCGACCCCGGTGCCCCTGGAGAACTTCCCGGTCCTCCCCGTCGTCACCGAGGACTTCTACGGGTACGACTCGCCCGACCGAGCCGATCCCGCACTCGTCGGCGCGGCCACCGTCGCGGCCGACCGCCACCTGGAGCCCGACGGCGTGGCGCATACCGGCTACGCATCCCCGACCGGCCCCGAACAGACTGAGGTGGAGACCCCATGACGACCGACACGCACGCCGCCCTCGTCCCCCACATGGATCCCGAGGCCGCGGGGCGGATGAACAAGCTCGGCGTCATCCTCCTCATCGTCGGTGACGGCACCTTCGTCCTCTCGCTCGTCTTCACCTACCTCTACCTGCGTGGCCTCGACACGGAGCACCAGTGGCTCGCCAAGGGCCAGCCGGGGTCGGTGTCGCTGGCGTTCACGTGGGTCATCGCCGCCGTCGCCATCGTGAGCCTGGTGGCATACCGGTGGGGTGAGGGCGGACGGGACCGGGCGCGGCTCAACCTCGGTGTCGGCGCGGCGGTCCTCGTCGCCGTCGTCGACATGGTCCTCCAGATCGTCCAGATGATCACCGCCGGCTTCACCCCCCGCGACGGCGCCTACCAGTCGGCGTGGATGGCCCTGTCGGGCTACCACGTCGTCCACCTGCTCATCACCCTGTTCATCGGCATCGCGGTCCTCAACCGGTCACGACTCGGCCGGTTCGACACGAACCGGTGGCAGGTGCGCCTCGTCGGCTACTGGTGGACCTGGATGGCGGTGACCGCGGTCATCATCGCCGCGACGACGTCCCTGACGACGACGGTCGCGCACTGACCTCCGACACAGCACACTGACGACGTGACCGACCCCTTCGAGAAGGGGTGACCCTGCCTCTCGGGCGCCGGGCCGCCCGGGTCCTCGCGGTGGTGCTCGCATGCGCCGCGGCGCTCGTGGGGGGCGCCGGATCCGCCGCGGCCCACGCCCAGCTGCTGTCCAGCGCGCCGGCCGCGGGTGCCCGCGCCGACCGGTCGCCGCAGACGGTGAGCCTGAGCTTCAGCGAGTCGGTCTCCATCTCGACCGACTCCCTCACCCTCCTTGACGCGACGCACAAGCGGCTGGCGACCGGCGTCCCGTCCCACCCGCGCGGCGACGGCGCGGAGGTCTCCGTCACGATCCCCCGGGCCCTCCCCAAGGGCGCCTATGTCGTCCTCTGGCACGTCATCTCCGACGACGGGCACCCCGTCTCCGGCACGTTCTCGTTCGGCGTCGGGGTCCAGCCGCCCCCCACCGAGCCGGGGCTGGCCGCCTCCCCGTCCGCGGCCGGCACCTCGGCGCGCTGGGTCGCCGGTGCTCTCGCCGTCGGCGGCATCGTCGTTCTCGGCGGCGCCGTGGCGTTCCTTCTCCTCCTCTGGCCCGACGGCGTCCGCCTCGTGCCGGTCCGCCGCCTCCTCATGACGGCGTGGCTCGCCGCACTCGCCGGGTCGGCCATGGGAGTCACCGTGTCGAGCACCCTCGGCACGACGGCGTCGAGGCTCGCCCTCCTGCGGATCGTCGTGCTCGCTGCCGCGGCCATCACCTGGTGGCGGGCCCGACGGCACGACACCCTTCCGGGACGGTTCGATGCGGCCGCCCTCTGGTTCCTCGTCGCCGAGACGTTCTCCTTCTCCGGTCACCCCGGGCACGGGCCCGCGCCGCTGTTCATGACGACGGTCGACGTCGTCCATCTGAGCGCCGCCTCCGCATGGCTCGGGGGCCTCGTCGCCCTTCTCGTCGCGTTGCGTGCGCACGATGGTGGCGTCGTCGTGCCGCCCACGCTCGTCCGGCGCTGGTCGGCCATGGCGGGATGGGCGGTCGGTGCGCTCGTCGTCACGGGGGCGGCCTCGGCCGTCGTCCAGGTCGGCTCGCTCGGCGCCCTTCTCGCCACGGCGTACGGGCGGCTGGTCCTGACGAAGGTGGCCCTCCTCGGGGCCGTCCTCCTCGTGGCCCTCGGGAGCCGGCGCCTCGTGCGGCGAGCCGCGGGCGACGTCCGCGAACCGGCCTACCAGCGGCTGCGCCGCTCCGTCGTCGCCGAGAGCGGTGCCCTGGCGGCCGTCCTCGCCGTGACCGCCGCGCTCCTGATGTCGACGCCCGCCCGCGAGGCGTACCTGCCGTCGTTCAGCACCGTTGTCGGCGTTCGGGACGGCACGGGCCGGGACCTACGCGTCGACGTCCGGATCCGGCCGCCGGCGGTGGGCTACGAGGGGATCACCGCCAGGGTCACCGACGTCACGGGAACCAACGTTCCCGTGACGCGCGCATCGCTCACCCTGGACAACGCGGCGGCTGGGGTGGGGCCGCTGACGTACCCGCTCGCCGTCGTCGGTGGGTCCGTCGAGGACATCCTCATCTCCGCCCCGGCGCCGGGGCCGTGGCATGCCGAGCTGCGGCTCGTCGTCCCGGGCGGTCCGGTCACCGCCTCGTTCGACTACGACGCCGGCTGACCCCGCGCCTCCGCTCGAGGCCAGGAGCGCCCCGTCCAGGTGGTCCGCTACCGGGTTGCCGTCGGGCCTCGACTAGGACACCGGCGAGGGCGAAGAACCGGTTCGAGCCCGTATGCCGCACCTCCCTCATCGTGGCAAGGTCCGCGGGGTCGGTGCCAGGGGCCCCCTGCCTGTCAGATCCCTGAGAATGCGGGCACCGCGGTCAGTGGACGAAGACCGGGGCGGCCGGCTCGCCCTCCTCGTCGAGCAGGTGCGACTCCTCGTGGCGGCGTGGGAGGAAGAACGCCGCGACGAGGGTCAGGGCCACGATGCACGCGGCCACCCAGTACGTGTGGGCGAAGGCCTGCGCCATGACGTCGTGGACCTGGGTCGCGAGGGCCTTCTGCCCGGCGGCCTGGTCGGTGCCGAAGGGTGCGAGGACCTTGGCGACCGCGGGGTACCTCTCAAGGAGCGCCCCCATGGCGCTCGGGTCCTTGACCGTCTTCGCCGCCTCGCCGAAGGCCTGGGCCTGCCCGACGAGCGGCCGGCCCTTGAGCTGGTTCGTCAGGACGACGGAGAGGACGGCGACCCCGATCGAGCTGGCGATCTGCTGGGTGATGTTGAGCAGGGTCGACCCACGGGCGACGGTGTGGGCCGTCAACGTCTTGATGGCCGAGGTCATGATCGGCATCATCGTCGCGCCCATGCCGAGACCCATGACGAACAGGACCGGGCGGATGAAGCCCCAGTAGGAGCTGTGGGCGTTGAGCTGGGTCAGCGTGAACATGCCCCCGACGATGAGGACGAGGCCGACGGGGACGATGCGGCCGACCGGGTACTTGTCGGCGAGCGCACCGGCAACGGGCATCGTGATCATGGCGCCGAGGCCCTGGGCCGCCATGACCCAGCCCGCGCTGAGCGGCGTCTCGCCGCGGACCTCCTGCAGGTACTGCGGGAGCAGGAGCAGGCCGCCGAAGAAGGCGCCGGCGAAGAGGAACATCGTGATGACCGCGACGGTGAGGTTGCGGTTCTCGAACAGGCGCAGGTCGAGGAGCGGGTGCTTCGGCCTGAAGCTGTAGAAGACGAACCCGACGATCATGAGCACGCCGACCGTCCCGAACACCTCGGTCTTCCAGTTGAAGAACGAGCCCTCCCCGGGGATGGACGAGATGCCGAAGAGGAACATCGCCAGGCCCGGGGACATGAGCGCCATGCCGACCCAGTCGAAGGACTCCGTGGGCTCGGGCCGGTCCTTGCCGAGGGCCCACGATGCGTACGCGAGGGCGATGGCGCCGATCGGGACGTTGATGAGGAAGATCCAGTGCCAGCTGTAGTGGTCAATGAGGTAGCCGCCGAGGATGGGCCCGAAGATCGGGCCGAGGAGCATCGGGACGCCGAGGACCGCCATGAGGCGACCCATGCGCTTGGGGCCGGCGGCTCGCGTCATGATCGTCATGCCGAGGGGCATGAGCATCCCGCCCCCGAGACCCTGGAGGACCCGGAAGCTGACGAGCATCCCGATGGACGTCGCCGTCGCGCAGAGGGCGGACCCGAGGGTGAAGAGGAGCAGCGCGGCCATGTAGAGACGCTTCGTGCCGAACCGGTCGGCGGCCCAGCCCGTCATCGGGATGACGGTCGCCAGGGCGAGGGTGTAGCCGGTGACGGTCCACGCGACGGTGGAGTAGGGCAGCGGCACGCCGCCCTTCGGGGCGAGCTGCGTCTGGAAGGTCGCCATGGCGACGTTGACGACGGTGATGTCAAGAATCGACATGATCGCGCCGAGCACGACGACCCCAGCGACCTTGAGGACGGCCGCGTCGATCTTGTCCGGGTACTCGGGGTGTCCGAGCGCGCTGGGCACAGCTGACACAGGGATCTCCTGACGAGGGGTGTTGTGGGTCCGCCCTGGCGTGTCGGCGCAGACGACGCCGAACCAGTGTACGCGACGTCGGTGGATGATCCTCTACCGTCGAGCCTCATGGCGACGGTCGTCTTCCTCCATGCCCATCCCGACGACGAGGCCTCGCAGACCGCCGGCGCGATGGCGCGAGCCGCGAGCGAGGGGCATCGGGTCGTCACGGCATACGGGACGAACGGGCAGCACGGGGAGGTCCCCGGCGACCTGGCCGACGGGGAGACGCTCGTCGACCGGCGCCGCGCCGAGGCCGACGCGAGCGCTCGTGTCCTCGGGGTGCAGCGGGTCGCGTGGCTCGGATTCGCCGACTCCGGGATGACCGGCTGGGCCCAGAACGCCGACGCGAGCGCCTTTGCCAACGCCTCCCTCGACGAGGCCGGCCGCCGGCTCGCCGACCTCCTCGACGAGGAGGACGCCGACATCCTCGTCGGCTACGACTGGCACGGCGGGTACGGGCACCCCGACCACATCCAGGTCCATCGCGTCGCCCACCGCGCCGCCGGGCTCGCCACCCGCCGGACCCGGCTGCTCGAGTCGACGATGAACCGTGACCTCCTGCGGACGTTCTACGCACGGGCGCAGGCGATGGGGCAGGACATGTTCGACCCCGACGCCCCCGCGGACGACGGCAACCCGTTCGGGGAGCCTGAGGCGCAGATCCACTGGCAGGTCGACGTGACACCGTGGCTCGCCCAGAGGCGCGCGGCACTGGAGTGCCACCGCAGTCAGGTCACCGACATCGGGATGATGCTCGCCATGCCGCCGGAGATGTTCGCCGCCGCCTTCGGGGTGGAGCACTACCGCGAGCCGGGACGACCGGACGGTATGCGACGCGGCTGGTGGCTCGACGCTACATCTTGACCTCGGCGCCCATGACGACCGTGCGGTCCTCGGGCAGCCGGAAGTACCCCGTCGGATCGGCTGCGTTGTGCGCCAGCCCGAGGAAGAGCCTCTTGCGCCACACCGGCATGCCGACGCCGCGGAGGTAGCCGACCGAGATGCGCGACAGGAAGTAGATGGCCGTGTCGGGGTCGATGTCGAGGAGCCCGTCCTCCCGGGCGTGGGCCAGCGCCGCCGGCACGTTCGGGTCCTCGGAGAAGCCGAAGCGGAGGTTCACCCTCGAGAAGGTTCCGTCCGGCGCCTTGAGCCGGACGACGGCCACGCGCTCGTTCCGCGGCACCGTCGGCACGTTCACCATCTCCATCTTGACGATGACGACACGCTCGTGGACGACGTGGTTGAACCGGGCGTTCTCCCGCAGGGCCAGCGGGGTCGTCAGCGGCGAGGAGTGCAGGTAGACCGCCGCCCCGGGGGCCCGCGGGATCCGCTGCTCGGCGACGTACTCGAGGAAACGGTCGAGCCGGCCCTCCTTGCCCATCCGCTGCTCGACGACGACGGTCCGGCCACGCTGCCACGTCAGCATGACGGTGCAGACGACGAGGGCGATGAGCAGGGGCAGCCATCCGCCCGTGAGGATCTTCGTGACGTTGGCGGCGAAGTAGGTCAGCTCCAGCGTCAGCAGCGGCACGCCGAGGGCGACGAGCTGCCACGTCCGCCAGCCCTTGGCGTGCGCGTAGACGAGGAACAGCGCGCTCGTCAGGATGAACGTCCCCGTCACGGCGAGCCCGTACGCCGTGGCCAGCCGGTTGGACGACTTGAAGGTCACGAGCAGGAACATGACGCCGATGAAGAGGATCCAGTTGATCGCCGGCACGTAGATCTGGCCGCCTTCGTGCTTGGACGTCTGGAGCACGGTGAGCCGCGGGAGGTAGTCGAGGCGCTCCGCCTGGCGGGAGACGGAGAAGGCGCCGGAGATGACCGACTGCGAGGCGATGACCGTCGCGGCGGTCGCGAGGAGGACCAGGGGCAGCTGGCTCCACTGGGGGGCGAGGATGAAGAACGGGTTGCTCACGCTGGCAGGCTTCTCGAGGATGAGTGAGCCCTGGCCGAGGTAGTTGAGGACGAGACACGGGAAGACGACCCCGAACCAGGCCCGGGTGATCGGGACACGGCCGAAGTGGCCCATGTCGGCATACAGCGCCTCGGCTCCCGTGATGGACAGGACGACGGCGCCCATGGCGACGAAGGCAGCCCCGGGGCGCTCGACGAAGAAGGCGAGCGCGTAGCTCGGGGAGAGACCCTTGATGATGGACGGGTCCTTGACGAGCTGGCCGACTCCGAGCGCGCCGATGCTGAGGAACCACAGGGCCATGACGGGTCCGAAGAAGCGTCCGACCTTTGCCGTCCCGTGGCGTTGGACGCTGAAGAGCCCGATGATGACGAGCGCCCCGAGGAGGACCTCCCAGCGGGTGAAGGTCGGGTCGACGACGGTGAGACCCTCGATGGCGGACATGACGGAGATGGCCGGCGTGATGACGGAGTCGCCGTAGAAGAGCGAGGCACCGAGAACGCCGAGCAGCATGACGGCGGTCCACCGGCGCCCTCCGCGCCGGACGACCTGCCGGGTCAGCGCGGCGAGCGCCATGATGCCGCCCTCGCCCTGGTTGTCGGCACGGAGGATGAAGGCGACGTACTTGACCGACACGACGACGGTGACCGACCAGAAGACGAGAGAGATGACGCCGAAGACGTCGAGCGCCGTCGCCTTGACGTCGCCGTGGTCGATCGAGAACACGGTCTGGACGGCGTAGAGCGGGCTCGTCCCGATGTCGCCGAAGACCACTCCGAGCGCGCCGAACGCGAGGACCGCCCACCCGGAGCGGTGGACCGTCCCGGGGACGTCACCCGTGGTCATGGCCCCATTGTGCCCGTGTTGCACCATGAGGCGGCGGTCCGGGTCACCCCGTCCGCGACCCTCCCAGGAAAGGCGAGGATCGTCGGCGTATGCCGTTCGCCTCGGACCCCCTCGGTGCGGTCATCGCCGTCGCGGTCGGCACCGCCTACGGCCTCCTCGTGCGGACCCGGCGGCGGCGCGGAAGCCCCTGGCCGCGGTGGCGGACCGGGATGTACGCCGTCGGTGTCGGGGCCCTTCTCCTGGCGTCGGGACTGCCGCGACCTCGCGCCGCGGGACGGCTGTGGGTGGATGCGCTGGCCCTCGGCCTCGTCCTCGCCGTCGCGCCGATGTTCCTCGCGCTGGGCGACCCGCTGCGCCTGTACGAGTCGGCGCGGGGCCGGCCGCTCCGGTGGACGCGGAGCCGGCCGGCGCGCCTGGTCCTCTTCCCGGTCGTCGGGTCCTTCGTCAGCGCGGCTGTCGTCCTGTGGTGTCTCGCCGGCGGCTGGTGGGACGCGTCGCTGACCTCGCCGGTCGCACGGGCCGGGCTCGAGGTCGTGCTGCTCGTCGTCGGCCTGCTCGTCTGCCTGCCCCTGCTCACCGATGAGCTGCTCCCGACCTGGTGTGGTCATGGGCTCCGGGTCCTCCTCGCCGCCGTCGACGGCCTCGTCGACGCGGTCCCGGGTCTCGTCCTCATGACGTGGATGACCGTGTTCGCGACCGGGTACGCGCGCCACGAGCAGCAGCTGGCCGGAGGAGTGTTCCTCGCCGTCGCGGAGTCGGTGGCGATCCCCATGCTCGTCGCCGTCGTCGCCGAGTGGGTCCGCGACGAGGACCGCGTGGCCGCCCGGGTCGACGCCGAGCTCGACGCCCAGCCGGACACGGGGGCGCCGTGGTGGCTGGACGACCCCCGATTCTCGGGTGGTCCGTATGCCACGCGCCGCCCGGCTCCGCCGGACGTCACTCCGGGCGAGCACCCCCCGCCACCGGAGGGGCGCCGAACAGGATCTCTGTGATCGTCACGTGCGCCCACTCGGCGTGCGGAATGTCCTCCAGGACAAGGGGGTCGCCGGCGACTGTCTCGAAGACGAGGGTGCCGGAGCCCAGCAGCCGGTCGAGGACGGACTGGTGGTACTCGACGTTGCTGATCCGGTTGAGCGGGACGTCGTGCCCGGAGCGGGACAGGATGCCGTGCCGGGTGATGACCCGCAGGTTCGTCACCGTGAACGTCGAGGTCCACCACCGCAGGACCGGTCGGACGACCCACCAGAGGAGGGCGGCGAGCGCGGCGAGGAGGACGGCATACGTCGCGAGGGCGGGCCACGTCGGGCGGTGGACGGTGCCGTAGGCGACAAGCCCGGCCACGACGACGAGGAGCCCGAGGACGGGGACGGTGAGGACGCGCGGATGCCGCCGCAGGTGGAGGACGACGTGCTCGTCCTGGCCGAGGGCGCTCGCCGGCAGCCGCATCAGAGCCACCCGCGTTTCCTGAAGCCGAGCCAGAGCCCGCCGGAGATCGCGACGATGAGCACGGCGCTCAGCCACAGGCCCAGCGGCTTGGAGAAGCCGGGGTACGGGATGTTCTGGCCGAACCACCCGGTGACGGCCGTCGGGACGGCGATGATCGCGGCCCACGCGGCAAGCTTGCGCATGACCTGGTTGAGCCGGGTGTCCTGCATGGAAAGGTTCGTCTCGAAGAGGGTCGTCACCATGTCGCGTAGCGACTCCGTCCACTCGGCGGCCCGCAGGACGTGGTCGTAGAGGTCGTCGTACCACTTCGACAGCAGCTGGGCGTCCTCGGCACGGTGCCGCAGGACGCCGTTGACGAGCTCACGGGTCGGCAGGACGATCCGGCGCAGCTCGACGAGGTCCTTGCGGAAGCCGTAGATCCGGCGGAGGAACTCGCCGCCCACCCCCCGGTTGGTGAAGAGGACGTCCTCGAGGCCCTCGATGGCGTCGTCGAGCTCCTGGATCGTCTCGAACTGCCCGTCGACGATCGCGTCGAGGAGACCATGAAGCAGGGCTCCGGGGCCCTTGGCGAGCAGGTCGGCGTTCTCGTTCCAGCGCCGCACCACCTCGTCCATGTCGAACGCGTCGTCCTCACGGATCGTCACGATCCCGTTGGGCAGGATGAGCCCGGAGACCCGGCTCGTCGTCAGCCGTCCGTGCCCGTCGCCCATCGCGTCGACCTCCGGGCGCAGGCCGACGGCATATGTCATGAAGAACAGGTGGTCGGCGGCCCGGATGACCTTGGGCCGCTCGTGGGGGGCGGTGACGTCCTCGACGACGGTCGGCCCGAGCCCGAGGCGGTCGGCCAGCGCCTCGACGTCGGCAGCGGAGGGCCCGACGAGGTCGAGCCAGACGAGGCGTCCGTCGTCCTCGGCGACGGACGAGATCTCGTCGAGGGTCACCTCGGCGTCCTCGACGACCCCGTCCCGCCAGACCATGCCGCGGAGGGGACAGGCGAGCGCCGGGGGGCCGGTCGCGGAGTCGGTCGTCACGGGACCGATGCTAGGACGCCGACCGGCACCGGGCCGTGAGCGCGGCGGGCGCGGGGCCGTCAGCGCGGCGGCGCGGGACCCAGGGGCCCATCCTCGTCGCATACCCATGGGGGGTATGCTGGACGCCGTGACGTGCGAAACCGCGCACCAGCCCCACGGCTACGTCCACGACAAGGACGCCTACCTCAAGCGGCTGCGGCGCATCGAGGGCCAGGCGCGCGGGCTCCAGCGGATGGTCGAGGAGGAGAAGTACTGCATCGACATCCTCACGCAGGTGTCCGCGATGACGAGCGCCCTGCGCGCCGTTGCCCTCGGCCTCCTGCAGGAGCACCTCGCCCACTGCGTCGCCGACGCGGCCCGCCGAGGCGGCCCGGAGGCGGACGAGAAGATCGCCGAGGCCACCGCCGCCATTGCGCGGCTCGTCAAGTCCTGAACCGCTGTTGACCGACCGGAAGGAAGCACACCAATGACCACAACCACGTATGCCGTCACCGGCATGACCTGTCACCACTGCGTCATGTCCGTCACCGAGGAGGTCAGCGCGGTGCCCGGCGTCAGCGGCGTCGACGTCGACCTCGACTCGGGGGCCATGACCGTGACGACCGACGGCCCCGTCGACGACGACGCGGTGCGCGCCGCCGTGGCGGATGCCGGCTACTCCGTCGCATGAACACCCGCGAGGTCGAGCTCGACATCACCGGGATGACGTGCGCCTCGTGCGCCAACCGCATCGAGCGGAAGCTCAACAAGCTGGACGGCGTCACCGCGACGGTCAACTACGCCACAGAGCGGGCAAGCGTGACCTTCGCCGCCACGCTCCCCCCGTCGATGCTCATCTCCACCGTCGAGCAGGCGGGGTACGGCGCGAGCCTGCCTCGAGCCGACGCGGCCGAGGAGCCCTCGGCGGAGGCCGACGCGCTGAAGCGGCGGATGGTCATCGCCGCCGTCCTCACCGTGCCCGTCATCCTCGTCTCGATGGTCATGCCGTTCCAGTTCACCGGCTGGCGCTGGGCGGCGCTCGCGCTGACCACGCCCGTGGTGTTCTGGGCCGGCTGGCCGTTCCATCGGGCGGCATACGTCAACCTGCGCCATGGGGCGACGACGATGGACACCCTCATCTCGCTCGGGACGCTCGCGGCATACATCTGGTCGGTCGTCACCCTCGTCACCCTCCAGCACGGACACGTCTACTTCGAGTCCGCGGCCGGGGTGACGACCTTCCTGCTCGTCGGGCGGTGGCTCGAGGCGCGGGCCAAGCGGCATGCGGGCGCCGCCCTGCGAGCCCTCATGGAGCTCGGCGCCAAGGACGTCGCCATCGTGCGCGACGGGGCCGAGGTCCGCCTGCCCATCGGCCAGCTCGCCGTCGGCGACCTGTTCGTCGTGCGGCCCGGCGAGAAGATCGCGACGGACGGCGTCGTCGACTCCGGCGCCTCGGCCGTCGACGCGTCCATGCTCACCGGCGAGTCCGCGCCGGTCGAGGTCGGTCAGGGATCGCTCGTCACGGGGTCGACGGTCAACGCCGGCGGCCGGCTCGTCGTCCGCGCGACCCGGGTCGGCGCGGACACCCAGCTCGCCCGGATCGCCCGGCTCGTCGAGCAGGCCCAGAGCGGCAAGGCTCAGATCCAGCGCCTCGCCGACCGGGTGTCGGCCGTGTTCGTGCCCGTCGTGCTCGTCCTCGCCCTCCTGACGTTCGTCGGCTGGGTGGTGTTCGCGCATGATGTCACCGCCGCCTTCACGGCGGCGGTCGCGGTGCTCATCGTCGCGTGCCCCTGCGCGCTGGGGCTCGCCACCCCGACGGCGCTCCTCGTCGGGACCGGGCGCGGCGCACAGCTCGGGATCCTCATCAAGGGGCCCGAGGTGCTCGAGTCGACCAAGCAGGTCGACACCGTCGTCCTCGACAAGACCGGGACGGTGACGACCGGACGGATGGCGCTGTCGTCCGAGACGGCCGCGTCCGGTGAGTCCTCCGACGACGTCCTGCGTCTCGCCGGAGCCGTCGAGGACGCGTCGGAGCACCCCGTCGCCACGGCGATCGCCCGAGAGGCCTCCGTGCGGTTCGGGGTTCTGCCGGAGGTGTCCGACTTCGCCAACGTGCCCGGGCTCGGGGTCCGCGGTGTCGTCGACGGGCGGTCCGTCGTCGTCGGGCGACCCGAGCTGCTGGCCCAGTCGTCGATCTCGGTGCCGGCCCCCCTCCTCGACGCGCTCGACGCGGCCCGCGCCCAGGGCTCGACGGCCGTCGTCGTCGCCTGGGACGGCGCCGCGCGAGGGGTCCTCGCCGTCGGCGACTCCGTCAAGGCCACCTCCGCCGAGGCGATCCGCTGGTTCCGGACGCTCGGGCTGCGGCCCGTGCTGCTCACCGGCGACAACGCGACGACGGCCGCCGCCGTCGCCGCAGAGGTCGGCATCGACCCCGTCGACGTCATCGCCGAGGTGCTCCCGGAGGACAAGGTCGCCCACGTGGCCCGGCTTCGCGGGCAGGGGCGGGTCGTCGCCATGGTCGGCGACGGGGTCAACGACGCTGCCGCGCTGGCCTCATCCGACCTCGGGATCGCCATGGGGACGGGCACCGACGCGGCCATGGCCGCGTCCGACCTGACGCTCGTCCGCGGTGACCTGCGGGTCGCGGCGGACGCCATCCGGCTGGCCCGGCGGACCCTGTCGACCATCAAGGGCAACCTCGTGTGGGCGTTCGGCTACAACGTCGCGGCGATCCCGCTGGCGATGGCCGGGCTGCTCGACCCGATGATCGCCGGGGCGGCGATGGCGTTCTCGTCGGTGTTCGTCGTGACGAACTCCCTCCGACTCCGCCGGTTCCGCCCGTTGACGCCGTCGGCCGACTGACGCCTCGCCCGAGCTCGCCGCCGCGGGGAACCGGGGGCGAGTGCCGCACACGGCGCGGGGAACAACGGCCCTGGAGCGGTCGTTCTACCTGCGAAGCACGGACCCATCCAGTCCCGACCGGAGCAAGGGGAAGATCCCATGACCTTCAGCGAGCAGATCCGTCAGAAGTCCGAGGAGTACGACATCCCGCGCAAGGCGCACGAGCTCAGCGAGCACGTGGACGCCTACGTCGCACAGGCCGTTGGCAAGGTTGGGGACCTCACCCACAAGAACCGCGGGACGATCGAGGGCTTCCTCGAGAAGGCCGCCAAGACGGTCAACGACAAGACCGAGGGCAAGTACGCCGACAAGGTTGCCAAGGCGAAGGACGCCGCCCACAAGGGGGTCGGCAAGCTCGTCGAGCAGCGTCCCGAGGCCAAGCACGCGGCAACGACGGACCAGTGGCGCGAGGCCACGACCACCGAGGCGCCGACGCCGCCGGAGACCGACGCCGGCTGACCTTCGGAGCCTCTCCCCCCACGAGGGGGGCCGTATGCCACGCCGTCGCCCCAGGGTTCCCGCGACGCGCCCCGCGCGCTGGGACGATCGACCACATGTCCGTTCCTGACCCCGCGCCCGCACACCATGCGGGCGCGCCGGCGTGGCTGCATCCTCACGACCTGGAGAACCTCGCCCCGGCGGCACTCGCCATCGCCGTCGCCGCCGGCCTCCAGCTCGCTCTCCCCGCGGGCTTCGTCCTGCTCCGCCCGCACTGGCTCCTTCCCGCGCTGGAGCTGCTGCTCCTGCTCGCCCTCGTCGTCCTCGAATGGCTGCCCGGTGAGGTCGACCTGCGCCGGCTGTCCTTCCTTCTGCTCGGGATCGTCTCCGTGGACAACGCCGTCAGCTCGGTCCTCCTGAGCAGGCGGATCATCACCGGCGCCGCCGGCACGGACGCCCTGCCCCTCCTCGCGACCGGTGGCGCGATCTGGGTGACGAACGTCATCGCCTACGGGATCTGGTTCTGGCTGCTCGACCGCGGGGGCCCGAATGCCCGCGCGGAGGCGGCGAACCCCTACCCCGACCTGCTCTTCCCGCAGATGGGGACGCCCGGAGTGGGGCCGCCGACGTGGCACCCGCTGTTCGTCGACTACCTCTACGTGAGTCTCACGAACGCGATGGCGTTCTCGCCGACCGACACGATGCCGCTGACGAGACGGGCGAAGACACTCATGGCCCTCCAGTCGCTCGTCGCGGTCTCGACGATGGCCCTTGTCCTCGCCCGCGCCGTCAACATCCTGCACTGACCGGCCCCTGTCGTCGCGGCGAGGGCGGAGTCGCGGGGTCCTCGCCCGGGGGTGACCCGGCGCGAGAGGATTGGCCCATGCCCTCACAGGACACCATCGCGCTCGGTATCGACATCGGCGGCTCCGGTATCAAGGGCGCGCCCGTCGACGTGCGAACCGGTCGCCTCCGTCGCGAGCGCCACAAGATCCCCACTCCGGCGGTCTCGACGCCGGTCGCCGTCGCGGCGGTCGTCGAGGCGATCGCGGACCACTTCGCCGCCGACCTGCCCCCGGACGCGCCCATCGGGGTCACCATCCCGGCCGTCGTCCAGCACGGGGTCGTGCGCACCGCGGCGAACATCGACGCGTCGTGGATCGACGTCGACGGCCAGCTGCTGCTCTCCGAGGCCCTCGGCCGCCGCTGCCTCCTGGTCAACGACGCGGATGCCGCCGGCGTCGGCGAGGAGCGGTTCGGTGCCGCGAAGGACGAGCACGGCTTCGTCGTCGTAACCACCCTCGGCACGGGGATCGGCGTCGCGCTCATCCACCAGGGCGTCCTCGTCCCCAACGCGGAGCTCGGGCACCTCCAGATGCACGGCAAGGACGCCGAGAAGCAGGCCGCCGCGAGCATCAAGGACAAGCAAGGGCTCTCGTATGCCCAGTGGGCCGAGCGGCTCCAGGCGTACTACACGCTCCTGGAGTCACTCCTGTGGCCCGACCTCATCGTCGTCGGGGGCGGCGTCTCGCGCAGCGCCGACAAGTTCCTTCCCCTCCTGCGCCTGCGGACGCCGATCGTCCCGGCGACCCTTCGCAACACCGCCGGCATCATCGGCGCGGCCGCGCTCGCCGCCGGCTATCCCGGGACCACCCCGTACCTGCGCTCGTCGATGACGGCGCCGGCGAGCGCGCCGACGACCATGACCGCCGTCAGCGACATGACCCAGACGGACAGCACCATCGCCACCCCGATCGGTCCGTAGCTCGCGGCCTCGTCGACGAGCTCGTCCGGCACGACCTGCATCGACACGACGGAGGCGACGACGATGCCGCCGCCGATGAGGGCGGAGCCGGGCAGGAGGTGCCGCCACCCGATGACGCCGCGCAGCAGGAGGTGCTGCGACCACCACGCGAACCCGAAGGCACACAGGCCGAGGAGCAGGGAGACAAGGACGTTCGACGCCGGGTCGGTCATCGGGCCGGTCCGACCGACGTGCGCGGCATACATCGCCGCGGCGACCCCCGGGGTCAGCGCGAGGACCCAGATCGCCTGTCGCCACTGGGAGTGCCACGGAGCCCGGGCGACCCCCCACACGGCCTCGAGCATCCGCTGCGTCGTCGCCGCCGATCCCGTCGCGAAGGCGAGCGACAGGGCGAGGCCGATGACGAGCGACCCCGTCGTCGGGGAGAAGCGGGTCCGGAACAGCATGACCATGGCCCGCGCGCTGCGGCCGTCGAGCCCTAGCAGGTCGGTGAGGAGGCTGACGACGGAGCCGAGGTGGAACCGCTGAAGCAGCGCCGAGACCGCGACGAGGAGCGGCGCCGTGCACAGGACCTGCTGGGCCGCCAAGGCCAGCGCATGCGTGACGATGTCGAGCGACCGCCCCTTCTGCCAGGCGTGGGCGAGCAGGGATCGCCCCCATCGGGTGGAGCCCGCACGCTGCCGTTCGCCGGTCGTGCGGAGTCGGCTCGCGGTCGGCATACGGCACAGGCTAGCCATGGCGCGGCGGCCGAGCCGACACGTGAGCCGAGGGCCGGGGGATATCGTCCCCAGCGTGGCCCCTGTCCCTCGCTGGTCCGCGTGGCGCACCGTCATCTGGTTCGGCCTCGTCTCGCTCGCCGCCGACATGGTCTACGAGGGCGCCCGGTCGCTCTACGGGCCGCTCCTGGCCGCCCTCGGCGCCGGTGCGACGACGGTCGGGCTCGTCACGGGCGCCGGCGAGGCGATGGCCCTCGTGCTGCGGCTCGTCTTCGGGCCGCTCGCCGACCGAACCGGCTCCTACTGGGCGCTGACGTTCCTCGGCTACGGGCTGACGGCCGTATGCGTCCCGCTCCTCGCGGTGGCCCCGCTCCTCGGTGGCGCCGGTCTCGCCGTCGCCGCGACGCTGATCCTCCTCGAACGCTCCGGGAAGGCGGTCCGCAGCCCGAGCAAGACGGCCCTCCTCGCCCAGGTCGCCGCCTCGGTCGGCCGCGGGCGCGGCTTCGGCATCCACAAGGCGCTCGACCAGACCGGTGCCGTCGCCGGCCCCCTCCTCGTCGCGGCGGTCGTCGCCCTGAGCGCCCGGATATGGCCCGGTCTCGCCGTCCTTGCCATCCCGGGCGCCATCGCCATGGGCCTGCTCGCCGTCATCCGGTGGGCCGTGCCCGACCCTGGGATCTACGAGGAGGCGCCGGCGGCGGCCTCGGCCACCCCCGCCGGCGGGGTCCGCGGGTGGGTCGGCGCAGCGGTGGGCGCGGGGCTGCCGCAGTCGTTCATCGCCTATGCCGTCGCCGCGTCCCTGACGACCGGCGGCCTCGTCACGTACGGGCTCATCGGCTACCACATGGCCCGCGAACACGTCGTCCCCATCGCGTCCGTCCCGCTCGTGTATGCCGGGGCGATGGCGATGGAGGCCGTCGCGGCCCTCGTCATCGGCGGGGTCTACGACCGCATCGGCGGGTCGACGCTCTACGTCGTGCCGCTCCTCGTCGCCCTCGTCCCGGCGCTCGTCTTCACGGCGACGCCGTGGGTCGTCCTCGTCGGCGTCGCCGTGTGGGGGTTCGCCTTCGGCATCCAGGACTCGACGATCAAGGCGCTCGTCGCCGAGCTCGTCGAGGCGCCGAGGCGCGCAACGGCGTACGGGGTGTTCGCGGGCATCCAGGGGGCCTTCGCCCTCGGGGGCGGCGTCCTCGCCGGATGGCTGTACGGTCGGTCCGTGACGGAGCTCGTCGTCGTCGTCGCGTGCACCCAAGCGCTCGCGCTGGTCATCCTCGCGCGGACCATCCCGGGGGCTCGCCGTCGCGCACGTCCCTAGCGTTATACCCCAGGGGGTATGATCCGCACATGACCACGAACGTCGGGACCGCCGACCGCATCATCCGTCTCGTCCTCGCCGTCCTCGCCGTCGTCGCAGCCGTCGTCGCGTTCGCCGTCGGCGCGGGCACCGTCCTCGGGATCGTCCTGCTCGTCCTCGCCGTCGGCCTCGCCGTGACGGCGGTCGTGCGGTTCTGCCCGCTCTACCGGCTCATCGGCGTCAACACCTGCCCGCGCTGACCGTCACGTGACCGTCACGGCCTGACCCGCAGGGACAAGGAGCACCCACAGCGGCCCGGGCGCCATGAGGATCTCGGCGCCCGCGGTGTCCCGCCAGGTCGTCGGGGTGGTGACGGATGGGCGGTTCCACGTCCCGCGCCACACCTTCCCGCTGCGAAGTACCACCGCGGGGCCCTGCCCGATGACGTGGACCACAGGGGTCTGGACCCCGTTGACGTCGCGGTTCTGGGACAGGGAAGTCCGCACCGTCTGGACGACGACGGTGGCCACGCCGACGACACGGCCGGTCAGTGCGTCGGTCTCCGGGAGGCCGTCGATCCTCGGGTGGTAGCGCCCGCTCCGTGCGTCCCAGGCGAGCTCCATCCGGGCCCGCTGCCAGGCCGTCGCGACACGCGTCGCCGGGGCGCCGCCGGGGGTGAGGGTCGGGGCATAGCGAAAGCCCGGGTCGTGCGGCCGGACGCTCCCCCCTGCCCGATGCAGCAACGCCGCCGGCTGGCCCATGAGGTTGTACGGGGCCCAGCGGTTGTGGTCCCGGTAGAAGCCGGCGCCGTCCGCCAGGTTGACCTGCTTCCCGCGGGCGAGGATCGCCATCGTGTAGCCGGAACCGCCGGAGAAGGCGAACGCGACGGGTCCGTAGCTCGCGAGAAGGTCGACGTCGGACTCCCGGCCGCTGCGGACCGGCCCGATGACCGAGGGCATCGACGTCGAGAAGATCGCGAGCAGCCGGGTCAGGCCCGCCTCGACCGGCTCGACGTAGACGACGTCGGCCGAGGCGATGCCGGCCCGGGGGTAGGAGCCCGCCGTATGGTCGATCTTCGCCGCGAGGACGGGGCCCCCGGTGAGAGGGCGGCCCGCGCGGGTCGGGGTCGGGGTCGGTGACGGGGTCGCGGTCGGCGTCGGCGCGGTCGTCGAGGACGTGGTCCGTCTCGGGGTGTGCGGGGACGACGAACAGGCGGCGAGAGCGGCGACGGCGGCGCTGCCGGCAAGGCCGAGCACGGCGCGCCTCGCCGGCTCACGCGTGGGGGTGGACGCCATGCATTTCACAATAACCGGCTCGTCGCCGGTCACCCTCCCTCTTCCTTGGGAACACGTCTTCTGTCACCCTGCCGGATATGGACTCGACGATGCAGTCACCGCCCCTGCTCATCAGCCAGCTCCTGCGTTACGGGACAGAGCTCCACGCGGACTCCGAGGTCGTCACGTGGACCGGGACAGGGAGCCGACGGATGACATATGCCGAGGTCGGACGGCAGGCGGCCCAGCTCGCCCACGCCCTGCGAAGCCTCGGCGTCGAGGGGGACGACCGCGTGGCGACCTTCATGTGGAACAACGCCGAGCACCTCATCGCCTACATCGGGGTTCCCTCGATGGGCGCGGTCCTCCACGCGTGGAACCTGCGGCTGTTCCCCGAACAGGTCGTCTACATCGGCAACCACGGCGCCGCCACCGTCGTCATCGTCGACAACACCCTCGCCGAGCCGCTCAGCGCGCTCCTGCCGCACCTGCCGAACATCCGGCACGTCATCGTCAACGGGCACGTCGAGGAGGCCACCCGCGCCGCCCTCGGCGCGCCGGGTCACGTCGAGGGCGTCCACGACTGGTCGACCCTCCTCGAGGGGATGCCCGAGACCTACGAGTGGCCGGAGGATCTCGACGAGAACTGTGCGTCGTCCATGTGCTACACGTCGGGCACGACGGGCAGTCCCAAGGGCGTGGCCTACAGCCACCGCTCCAACGTCCTCCACGCGATGAGCGTCGCCATGACCCTGAGCATCAGCGCGGCCGACCGGCACCTCGTCGTCGTCCCGCTCTTCCACGCCAACGCGTGGGGCTTCCCCTACGTCGCCATGGCGACCGGCGCGAGCCTGATGATGCCGGACCGGTTCCTCCAGGCGGAGCCCCTGGCCCGGTTCATCGAGACGGAACGGATCACGACCGGCGCCGGCGTCCCGACGGTGTGGAACGACCTGCTTCAGTACCTCGACACCAACCCCGCCGACGTCTCGTCGTGTCGCATGCTCCTGGTCGGCGGCGCCGCCGCCCCCCCGGCCATGATGCGGGCCTACCAGGAGCGGCACGGCATCGACATCGTCCACGGGTGGGGCATGACGGAGACCTCCCCCGTCGGGTCCATCGCCATCGCGCCCCCGAGCGCCGAGGTCGGCAGCGACGAGTACTGGCGCTACCGCACCGCCCAGGGACGGATCGTGCTCGGCGTCGAGGCGCGGCTCGTCGACGGCGACGGCCGCGAGGTTGCGTGGGACGGGAGCTCGGTCGGCGAGGTCGAGGTCCGCGGGCCCTGGATCGCCCGGTCGTACTACGCGAACGGGACCGAGACGGCGACCGAGCTCGAGGAGATGACCGCGAAGTTCGACGACGGCTGGCTGCGCACCGGCGACGTCGGCTGCCTGACCCGCGACGGCTTCCTCATCCTCACCGACCGGGCCAAGGACGTCATCAAGTCCGGTGGCGAGTGGATCAGCTCGGTAGCCCTCGAGAACGCGATCATGGGCCATCCCGACGTCGCCGAGGCCTCCGTCGTCGGCGTGCCCGACGCCAAGTGGGGCGAGCGCCCCCTGGCGAGCGTCGTCCTCAAGGAGGGCGCGACGGCGACGCCGGAGTCCCTCCGGGAGTTCCTCGGCGACAAGATGGCCCGCTGGCAGATCCCCGAGCGGTGGGCCCTGATCGACGCGGTCCCCAAGACGAGCGTCGGCAAGTTCGACAAGAAGGTCCTCCGCAAGCGGTACGCCGACGGCGAGCTCGACGTCACGACGGTGGAGATCCGCTAAGGGCGGCCCAGCCCGGCGAGCTCCGCGCGCCGCCGGTCAGCCCAGCCGGGGCCGCGGAGGAGGAAGCCGAACCGGTCCGCCCACGTCGTCGACCTCGCGATGTCGCGGGCGAGGTCGCACCACTCGTGCGTCAGGACCCGGCGCGGGTCGAACGTGTCGATGTTGCGGGTGAGCCCGTAGACGACCCGTTCCCCCTCCGGCTCGAACGTCCCGAAGAGCCGGTCCCACACGATGAGGATCGAGCCGTGGTTCCGGTCCAGGTAGCGCCGGTTCGACCCATGGTGGACCCGATGGTGGCTCGGGGTGTTGAGGACCTTCTCGAGCGGGCCCAGCCGCGGGATCGCCTCGGTGTGGATCCAGAACTGGTAGAGCAGGTTGAGGGCGCGCGCGTTCTCGATGACGGCGGGGCGTATGCCGGCCAGCGCGAGCAGCCCATAGGGGACCCCCATCGTGACTCCCTCGAAGACCGGCTGCCGCAGCGCCGTCGAGAGGTTGTAGCGCTCGCTGCTGTGGTGGACGACGTGGACCGCCCACAGCCATCTGGACTCGTGGGACAGCCGGTGGTTCCAGTAGTAGATGGCATCCCAGCCGAGCACGGCGAGCGCGCTGACGAGCGGGCCCCCGCCGAGGTCGCGGCCGTGCCGGGCGAAGAGGCGCTGTCCGCTCGTCACGGTGGACCACGTCGTCGCGGCCGCCAGCGCCGTTCCGCCGACGGCCGCGACGGCCGAGGCGCCCGACCAGGCAGAGGTCGGCCTCCCCCCCGGGATGACGCCGGCCTGGGGCAGACCGGTCGTGCGGCGCAGCCGGGCGATGTCGGCGACCGTCGTCGCCGCCGCGCCGGCGACAGTGCCGCCGAGGAGGACCTTCGCCAGCCGGCCCACGCCGGGCGTGACGGGGTCGAGGAGCCGCTTCATGGCATACGGGGCGACGAGGCTGGCCAGGCCCATGCTCAGGCTCGTCAGCGTGTCCCGAAGCTCGTAGTCTCCTGGGCGCGCATCGCCGGGCCGGCCGGGGTGCCTTCGCTGCCAGGTGTACTCGGCCGCCATCGCGCCGAGGAATCCGGGGATGGCCAGCACGGTGAGGTCCGCTCGGCCCATGGACGCCTCCGTTCACTCGATGCTCCCCCGCACGCTAGTCCTCACCCCTACGGACGTATGGCGCCCCGGGACCACACCGTGCAGACTGTCCGCACGGCTGCCGAACGGCCGCCGGTCCAACGGCAAAGGAAGGTGACGACAATGACGACGACACCCGAGGCTCCGCTCGACGACCAGGACATGACGACGACGCCGGCGCCCGCGGCACCACCCCAGGATGCGTACGCGCAGGGCCAGGACGGTGACGGCACCGACGGCCAGTCACACGACTCGGACGGCACCGACGGCCAGGGCACGGACAGCGACGGCACCGACGGCCAGTCACACGACTCGGACGGCACCGACGGCCAGAGCACGGACAGCG
>JAJXUB010000126.1 GCA_021783215.1 Actinomycetes bacterium
ACGGGGCGCCGGGTGGCGCGGCCGGAGCCGCACCCCCGCAGCGCGAGGCATCATGGCATGAACCGTCGGTGGAGTACGTTCGGCTCGGCCCGGTGCTCGTCGCTGTTCTCAGGGGCCGGATCCGTCAGTACGGTCGCGGCAGGGTGCTGACGGCGCATGTCCTGACCTTGCGTCAGACAAGTATAAAGCCGCCGGCGGAATGCTCAGTCGGTCGCCTTGACGGCGAGGACCGGGCAGGCTGCGTCGAGGAGGATCCGCTGGGCGTTCGACCCGAGGATGAGCTTGCCGACCGGCGAACGCCGGCGCAGCCCGATGACGATGCAGTTGGCGTCCACCTCGCGCGCGACGGAGATGAGGTCGTCGGCAGGGTCCTGGCCGCGGACGAGCTGACGCACCTCGTGGACGATGCCTTCCTCGTCGAGCTGCGCCTCGACCCTGGCCAGCTCGGCCTCGAAGCGCTGAGCCTCCTCGGGGTCGAAGTCCCGACCTCCGCGCTGGGAGTTGATGACGACGAGGTTCGTCTTGCGCAGGAGGCACTCCTCCGACGCGCGGCTGAGGGCGGCACGCCCTTCCTTGGTCGGCACATAGCCCACGACGATCGCCACCGGTGACCTCCTTGTTCGCTGGCGGATGACTCCGGCGCGAACCTATCGCACGTGCGCCCTGATGATGCGACCGACGGCGGCAGTCTCGACGAGGAAGCCGTCATGGCCGTGAGCGGAGCGGACGATCTCGAGGACGGCTCCTGGGACGGACCGGGCGATCTCCTCGGACAGGTACGTCGGGTACAGCCGGTCGCTGTCGACGGCGACGACGACCGTACGCGCCGTCACGCCCGCCAGCGCGGCGGCGACGCCTCCTCGTCCCCGGCCGACGTCGTGGCTGTTCATGGCGCGGGTGAGGACGACGTAGGAGCCCGGGTCGAAGCGTGCCTCGAGCTTGTCAGCGTGATGGTCGAGATAGCTCTCGACGGCATACGCGGCCCGACCGAGGACGGGATCGCCTCCCTGTCCCGAGCGTCCGAACCGCTCGGCGAGCTCCTGTTCGCTCCGGTACGTAGTATGGGCGATCCGGCGAGCGACCCCCATGCCGGGGGTCGGCGCCGCCGGCGTGTCGTAGTAGTCGCCGCCGGCATACGCGGGGTCCCCGGTGATGGCAAGAACCTGCGGATGGCACCAGGCGATCTGGTCTGCCGTTGCATAGGCGGATGCCGCAAGAACGACGGCGGACCGGACCCGGGACGGGTGGGTCACCGCCCACTCGAGGGCCCGCATGCCGCCCATGGACCCGCCGATGATGGCCGCAAAAGACCGTATGCCGAGGTGGTCGGCGAGCCGGGCCTCGACCTCGACCTGGTCGCGGGTCGTGATCAGCGGGAACCGGCTCCCCCATGCCCTCCCGTCGGGGGCGACGCTCGAGGGTCCGGTCGTCCCGCGGCACCCTCCGAGGACGTTGGCGGCGACGACGTAGAAGCGATCCGTGTCGAGCGGGGCGCCGGGGCCAACGAGACCGGGCCACCAACCCGGGCTCGGATGGGCGCGCGCGACGCCCCCGGCGACGTGGCTGTCGCCCGTGAGCGCATGCTCGACGAGGACCGCGTTGTCGGCGGACTCGTTGAGGCGACCCCACGTCTCGTAGGCGACCTCGACGTCCGGGAGATGGCCACCGGCCTCGAGGTCGAGGGCGCCGACGGACGCGTAGCGGCGCTCGTCGCCGTCGGGTGAGCTCATTGCCGGTACCTCGTGCTCGCGCTTGCCGGGCGCGACCTGCGACCGGCCAGGTCATCACCCGGGGCACCCCACCGCGAAGAGGGTTGCCGGCCAGCGAGCCGGGGCTTGGCGCTGGCGCTCATGACCTGGCGACAGCATACGGGGCCGCGTCGCCTGCGTCAGCCCGCTGTCCGGCTCGCGGCCCATCCCTCCTCCCGCGCCATGTCGACGTCGCCCACGGGCGGCCGGACGCCGGCGGCGACGGCACGGTCGAGGAGGTCGGCGAGCCGGTAGCCGGGGTCGATGTCGAGCGCCCGTTCCAGGCACGTCGAGGCCATCGCCCCGTCACCCCGCCACCAGGCAACGTTGGCCGCAAGCGTCAGGACGGCCGCGGCCACCTCGCCCGTCTCGTCCGAGAGGACCGCGCATAGGCGATGGAGGCACACCTCGAGGCCATGGACGGCACGGGTCGTCGCGCGCCCGACCGGGGCCGGAGCACCGGCCGGACGCGGGAGCCTGCGGACGGCCGTCCGGACGTCGACGGGAAGGGCGTCGAGGGGCAGCGTGCCCGGGCAGAGCCAGCCGATGACCGCGTCACGCCACTGGACGTCGAGCAGCGAGACGGCCACCGAGGCCAGCTCGGCCGGGGTGAGGTCGCGCCTGTCGGGGTCGACGACGGTCAGCCCGTCGCTCTCCTCGCACCCGGTGAGGAACGCCCGCCACGTGGCGAGGACCCGCCGCGGGGGCACCGAGGGATCTCCGGGCCGACGACGGGCCACCCGTCGGTGGACGGCGGCCCCGACGGCATGGGTTGTCCGGTCGCCGGGGGTCGGCGTCACCCGGTCGGCAAGCCGTTCCCGAGACGCCGCCGGGGCGACCCCGAGCGCGACGAAGTCGGCCACGGTGGGCACATCGGCCGGTCGGAGGAGCGGCAGCCCCTCGGACGGGCAGTCCGGGTCGTCCCGGTCGAACCGGCCCCATCGGCCATGACGGACCCACAACATGCCGAGAACGTCGATCCCCGAGCCGCCGACGGCCTGGGCGAGGAGGTTGAGCGCCGGCTCGGACTCCTCAGCGAGGTCCTCGTACGCGACGAGGACGGCGGCGTCGGCGTCCGCACGGACGGCAACATCGGCCATGTGCCAGATGTGCTCGACGTATGCCTGCGCCTCGCCCGGCGTCGGCGTGACGACGAGGTCGATCCGCTGGATCGTCGTCAGGACGCCATGAGCGAGACCGACGAGGACGAGCGAGCGCTCGGGGTGGAACCCCAGGGAGTACGGCAGGACGGCGAGGATCTCGGCCGGGCCGCGGACGACGGGTGGACGGGCATGGTGCGTGGTCATCTCCCGAGCGTCGCCGCTGCGGCGGTGGGAGGCAGCGGCCTACGGACCGGTTGTGGACAACGCCTACCGGGAGCGCGCCCTGTGGACGAGTCGGCCGCCGAGCGGCCGAGGGTCAGCGCACGACGTGGCCGGGCACCGTCACCGGGTCCCCCGGTCGGGGTCCGCCGCCTTCCCAGGCAAGGAAGCCCTCGGTCTCGGTCACGAAGGTCGTCGCGAGCCAGCCGAGCACGATGGCGTCGTCGGCGAGACCGAAGATCCCGAGGAACCCTTCGGGCAGCAGGTCAATGGGCGAGACGATGTAGGCGGCCGCGGCAGCGAGGCCGAGCAGGCGCAGCACCGTCGTGCCCGAGTAGTCACCACGCAGCGTCGCCGCGAGGAGACGCGGCAGCGCCCGGACACGCGCCGCGAGGCCGGGCGAGCCGGGACGGGTGGCGATCCGGATCGCCCCGACGAGGCGACGTGCGGTCCCTGCGTGTCGACGAACGGCCATGAGGAACGCCTCCCGGCAGTAGTGAGGCGGCGCCCGGGGAAGGTGCCGACTACTCCAACGAGCATCGGAGGCCGCGGATTCCCGCGGTTCCGCCGGCTTTTCTCAGCCGGCCGTCGGTGCACCCGGGGCCGGGGACCGGGTGATCTGCGAGGGCGCGAGCGGGAACTCGGACCGGGCCTGGTCGGCGATCCTGCGGACGAGGTAGACGTCGAGCCCCGCGCCGACGAGACCGCCGACGAAGGGGATCGACTTGCCGAACCGGCCCAGGGTCGCCTGGCCGGCACTGCGGAGCAGCCGGAAGCCGACGGCCTTGTTGACGACCATGAGGGCCGGACCGGGCAGCCGCTGTGCGGCCAGGTCGGACAGACGACCGCTCGCGACGATGCCTGCCTTGGCGAGGAGGTCCTCGGCGTCCGCGCCAACGAGGGAGAGGAGGATCGCCGAGCGGATCTGCGGCTGCTCCAGGTCGTACCCGCGCAGTCGCGCCACGGCGGCCGTCATGCGGGTCGAGATGGCGTAGAACTCGAGGACGTTGACCGGCATGGCGACGGTCATCGTGAAGAACCCGCCCATGGACGTGAGGAAGCCGCCCGCTCCGGCGAGCTTCGTGTGGCTGTCGACGACGTCCTTGATGGCCGCCTCGACGTTCCCGTCCCGGTGTCGCAGGGCCTTGGCGGCGACATCGGCGGCGGACTCGAACGGTCCCTTCCCGTCGATGCCGAAGTCGAGGATGTTCTCGATGACCTGCGTCACCCTGCCGCGGTAGCCGGTCTCCGCCGGGTCCTGCGCCTGCTCGAGGGCGCTGCGGGTGTCTCTGACCGTCTTCTTGTCGAGTCCGAACATGGCGCCCATCCTGACATGCCGTTCCGCCGGGGGGCGGCCGTAGGGTGCTCGACATGGGGTCCGGTATGCGTGCTGTCGTCGCCGGCCCGCTCCCCTCCGCCCGCGCGAGAACGTATGCCGTCACCGGGCATCCGCCCGTCGTCGGCCCGCTCTCGGAGGTCCTTCCTGTCCTGCGGTCCGGCGAGGACGACGGTGTCCGGTGGGTGGTCTGGTCGGCCACCGAGATCCTTCCGGAGCTCGTGGCCTCGGGGTGGCGGCCGGCGCGGATCTGGGACGTCGCAGAGGTCCACCGGCTCCTTCACGGGGGCCGGCGGGCCGGGCCGGCGGTCGCGTGGGCGTCGGCGCACGAGCTCGGGCTCGATGGCATCCCGGGCCCACCGTCCGAGGACCTCTTCGCCACCGCCTCGGACCCGTCCGAGGACGTCGTCGACGCCGCCGGCTACCTGCGCGGCGACGCCGTCGCAGGGTCGTGGCTGAGCGCGCCCGAACGGCTTGTCCTGTGGGGCGAGGCGGCCCACGCGTGCGCGGAACGGCAGCGAGCACAGCTGGTCCGGCTCGGCCCGCGTGCCCTTGCCACGGCCCTGTCGGAGTCGGCCGCCTCGGCGCTGTGCGTCGAGCTGGAGTCGGACGGCCTGCCGATCGACCGGGGGAGCGCACTGCGGCTCATCGAGGCGGCGGCGGGACCCCGTCCGGGGTCACCGGCCGAGGAGCTGCGGACCCGCACACGGCGCGACGACGCGGTCCGCCGGCACGTCCCGGATGGC
>JAJXUB010000127.1 GCA_021783215.1 Actinomycetes bacterium
CGTCTCGCGGATTGCCGCGCGAGCCGGTTCGGGGCGGATGACGCCGATCCGTGGGAGGACGTTGTCGGTGGCAACGGCGGTGCGGCCCGTACTCCCGAGGACGGTCATCACCTCATCGACGGCGTCAGCGTTGCCGGCGACGACGACCGGCGCCTTCAGCCGTGCCGAGGCGAGCCGGCCCGCGTTGTGGAGGAGAACCGCGCTGTTGCCGCCGTCCGTCCCCCCGACGAGCAGGAGGATGTCGGGTCGGCTCGAGCGCAGCGCCCGGACGTCGGCCCCCGTCAAGGGACCCGCGCCGACATGGACGACCTTGGCGCCCGCGGAGAGGCCGACGCGACGCCCGGCCTCAGCCGTGACGAGCCGCTCGTACCCGACGACGGCCAGGCGCAGTCCCCCGCCGGCGCTGCTGCACATGAGCACCCTGGGACGGGCGCCCCCCGGCGACGGCGCGGCCCGGGAATGGGGCGGGACGAGGGCGTCCAGAACCGCGGCATACCCATCCATGACGTCGGTGCCGACCGTCGTCGGGGTCGAGGCCATCCCCCGTACGCGTCCGGTGACATCGTCGACGAGGACGGCCTTGGTGAAGGTCGAGCCGACGTCGACGCACAGGGTCTCGGGCACGTCGCGGTGGGTCAGCCGAGCCGGTCCAGGGCCTGGGCGAGGTCGGCGATGAGGTCGTCGACGTCCTCGATGCCGACGGACAGACGGATGAGGTCGGCGGGGACCTCGAGCGCCGTCCCGGCGACGGACGCGTGGGTCATGCGCGCCGGGTGCTCGATGAGGGACTCGACGCCGCCGAGGGACTCCCCGAGCGTCCACAGCTGCGTCTCGGCACAGACCTTGACGGCGACGTCCTCCCCGCCGCGGACGCGGAAGGACACCATGCCGCCGAACCGGCGCATCTGACGGACCGCGACGTCGTGCCCGGGATGGTCGGGCAGCCCCGGGTAGAGGACCTGGGCGACGGCGGGGTGGCCGAGGAGGAACTCGACGACACGTTCGGCGTTGTCGCAGTGCCGTTCCATGCGGACGGCCAGCGTCTTGAGCCCTCGCTGGACGAGCCAGCTGTCGAACGGGCCGGCCACGGCGCCGACCGCGTTCTGGTGGAAGGCGATCCGCTCCCCGAGCTCCCGGTGGTCGTCGCCGTGCCCGACGACGACGAGGCCGCCGACGACGTCGCTGTGGCCGCCGGCGTACTTCGTCGACGAATGCGTGACGATGTCGGCACCGAGCGAGACCGGCTGCTGAAGATAGGGGCTCGCGAAGGTGTTGTCGACGACGAGGAGCGCGCCGGCCTCATGGGCGACCTCGGCGACGGCTGCGATGTCGGCGACACCGAGCAACGGGTTCGTCGGCGACTCGACCCACACGAGCCGGGTCCTCGGCCGGAGCGCCGCCCGCACCGCGTCGACCGACGTGACGCGCGCGATGTCGTAGTCGAGGCCCCACGGTCGTGCGACCTTGTCGAACTGCCGGAACGTGCCACCGTAGGCATCCGCCGGGATGACGACATGGTCGCCGGGCGCCAGCAGGGAGCGCAGGACCGTGTCCTGGCCGGCCAGGCCCGACGCGAAGGCGAACCCCCGCGACCCTGCCTCGAGCGCGGCGATCTGCACCTCCAGGGCCGTCCGGGTCGGGTTGGCCGAGCGCGAGTACTCATACCCGCCGCGCAGGCCGCCGATGCCGTCCTGCTTGTACGTCGACGTCTGCCAGATGGGGACGACGACGGCACCGGTCGTCGGGTCGGGGTCCTGGCCCGCGTGGATCGCGCGCGAGGAGAAGCCGAGGGGGTCGACGTCGTGCCCGGTCATGTCACCAAGGCTACGGGGCGGGCGAGCCGCTTCTGCCACTCCCGCTCGAACGCGACCTGCCGGAACCCGAGCGCCCGGTTGACGGCGAGCATGTGCGCGTTGTCGGCCGCGTTCCACGTCCGGATCGTGTGCACCTGCGGCCAGCCGTCTGCCAGCGCGCGTGCACACGCGCGCTTGAGCAGGACACCGAGGCCGTGCCCACGGTGCTCACGGATGACGAGGGTGTCCTCCTGGATCGCGACCCCGCCGAGATGCGGCGGAACCGTGATGAACGTGTAGCCGACGAGTCGTCCGCTCGCGCGGTCCCGAGCGACGGCCTCGACCCGGCCCCGGCCGGCGTCCTGCTGGCTGTGGGACCACTGACGGACGCGCGGGACGTCCCACGACTCCTCCTGGAGGTCCAGGTTTCCCTGCGGGGTGTCCGTGCTCATCCGGGTGAGCAGGACGACGTGGTCCTCGAGCCAGGACTCGGGCACGTCGCCGGCGGCGACCTCGATCGCGTATGCGCTCTCCTCCGTGGCCTGTTCGGGGGTGAGCGCGCCGAGCGCGAGCTCGCTCTCGAGCGAGGTCAGCGCCAGGTCGTACCCATGCGTGACGGCGAACGAGGCCGCTGGGTCCCGTTCGGTCAGTGACGCGGACTCGAGGAGCATGCTCGTCCGTCCTGCCGCGACGGCGCGCCGCTCGAGCTCGGCGAGGACGGCGGACCCGACACCTCGCCGGCGCCACGCGGGGTCGGTGTGCACGACCCCGAAGGCGACGTGCACGTTGTCCTTGTGCGGCAGGGCGAGCATCCCGGCGCCCGCGGCGTGCCCGCCGACCACCGCGAGGAGGGGGGTCCTGCTCTTGGTCGCCGGGTCGGTGAGCCCCCTGAGCTCCTCGACCGTGTACGGGCTCGCATGGTCGCCGAGGTCGTGGGTCTCCGACGCCGCCCGAGCGGCGGCCCATGCCTGCAGGAGCGGCAGGTCATCGCGCGAGAAGAGGTCGAGCTCGCGGAGCTCGACGTCTGGACCTCGTTGGCGCACTGGCATACGGGACAGCCAACCAGCAGCGCGGGCACCGGCGCATCCGGGTTACAGGCCTTCCGCGCCCTCCTCCACCGTCGGGGCCGGGTCGCCGGGGACCGTGAGCAGCGGCAGGAGCGGATGGATGATCGGCCCGATGAGGACGGCGAACGCGAGCGTGCCGAGCCCGAGGTTGCCGCCGAGGGCCCAGCCGGCGATGACGACGACGACCTCGATGCCGGTGCGGACGACGCGGACGGACCGCCCGGTGATGCGGACGAGCCCGGTCATGAGCCCGTCGCGGGGGCCGGGGCCGAGCCGGGCACCGATGTAGGCCGCGGATGCGACGCCGACGGTGAGGATGCCGCCCACCATGAGGAGCCACCGCACCCACAGGGTGTCCGCCGTCGGCAGCACGGCGAGGAAACGGTCGAGGACGAGGCCGATGACGACGGCGTTGCTGACCGTGCCGACCCCGGGTCGCTCGCGCAACGGGACCCACGCGAGCAGGACGACGCCCGCGACGATGACCGACCACAGGCCGATGCTGAGCCCGAACCGCCGGGCGAGACCTTGGTGGAGGACGTCCCACGGGATGACGCCGAGCCGCGCTCGGATGCACAGGGCCTCCCCGAGGGCGAAGGCGACCAGCCCGGCATACAGCTGGACGAGCCGTCGCGGCAGCCGACGAGGGGGGGCGCTCATAGGTCCGGCGCCCGGAGGGGAACAGTCACCGCGCCAGCCTGCCGTACGGCATCCGGGCGGCCCCGGGTGGATCGCCCCCGTGTGACACTGGTCCGATGAACGCGCACACCGTTCTCGGGACACCGCTGCAGGGCCCATGGCCGGAGGGGACCACCGTCATCCATGTCGCGATGGGGTGTTTCTGGGGCGCCGAGCGGATCATGTGGCGTCTCCCGGGCGTCGTCACGACGGCGGCCGGCTACATGGGTGGCACGACGTCGAACCCGACGTACGAGCAGGTCTGCACCGGCCTGACCGGGCACGCGGAGACCGTGCTCGTGGCCTACGACCCCGAGCGGATCTCCCCGGCGCTCATCCTCGCGTCGTTCTGGGAGAACCACGACCCGACGACGCGGAACCGGCAGGGCAACGACGTGGGGACGCAGTACCGCTCGGCCGTCTTCTGGACGACGCAGGCCCAGGAGAAGGCCGCGCGCGCGACGCGGGACGCGTTCCAGGGCGCCCTCGGCGCCGCCGGACGGGGACTCATCACGACCGAGCTCGCACCGGCGCGCGAGACGGGGCCGTTCTGGTACGCCGAGGAGTACCACCAGCAGTACCTCGACAAGAACCCCGGCGGGTACTGCAACCACGGGTTCAACGGATGCCGGTTGCCTGCCCTGTGAGGGAGCTTCGGCTAGGCGCGCGGCGCGGCTCGAGTGAGGTCGGCCCCACGCGACCGTTATCACCACACTCATGAACGGGAGGGACGGCTGGTGTTGTTGGCACCATCTCTCAGTGGCGGGGTCGTACCCTTGCCGGCTATGACGACGCGCGTGGTGATCATCGGAGCCGGCGGCTTCGGCCGGGAGGTCCACGACTGGTTTCTCGACTGGGCCGGCGGTGAGGCCACCGTCGGGCGCAAGGTCGACCTGCTCGGCTTCCTCGACGACGGCGATGTGGACCAGTCGCGCCTCGACAGGATCGGCGCGACCTTCCTCGGGGGGATCGACGGCCTCGCCGACCTGGACGCCGCCTACTACGTGGCCGTCGGTGACCCGGCTACTCGTGAGCGGATCGTGGCCCGCTGCGCCGCGATGGGAGCCGAACCCGGCCCCGCGATCGTGCACGCGAGCGCCGTGGTCGGCTCCGACGTGCACCTGTCCCCCGGGGCGATCATCTGCCCCATGAGCGTGGTCACCACCAACGTGCACATCGGCGCGCACGCCCACCTAAACCTGACGACCACGGTCGGGCACGACGCGTTCGTGGGCGACTTCGCAACCATCAACCCCGGCGCAACCATCAGCGGCGGTGTGCATCTCGGTGAGCGGGTGATGATCGGCACCGGCGCCTCAGTGAACCAAGGACTCACCGTCGGCGACGGGTCCATCATCGGTGCGGGTGCCGCGGTCGTGAAGGACATCCCTGCCGGGGTCACCGCTGTAGGCGTCCCGGCCCGTCCCTTGCAGGGCTAAGCCACGGGCGTAAGGGTTCCTGTAGTCAAGAGCGGCCTCAGGGGCGCTCCCACGGGTCGGCGGCCGTGCTTCCCGAGGGAGATGTCTCCGCAGGCGCCGGATGGGCACCT
>JAJXUB010000027.1 GCA_021783215.1 Actinomycetes bacterium
GGTGCGACGGACCACAGCCTCGAACGTGGCCGTGTCGGCACCCACGCTCCCGACGAAGACCGACCCTGTCCGTCACGAGCCCGAAAGGCGTCGACATGACCACCCACCGGATCGAGCAGCGGCGCGCGCTGCGCACCGCCGTGCCGGGTCCCCGTTCCGTCGAGCTTCACGCGCGCCGCCGAGCGGCCGTCCCAGACGGGTTCGGAGTCACCCTGCCCGTCTTCGTGACGGACGCGGACGGGGGGATCCTCGTCGACGTCGACGGCAACCACCTCGTCGACCTCGCCGCCGGCATCGCCGTGACGAGCGTCGGTGCAAGCCA
The DNA here is from genome assembly GCA_021783215.1 of Actinomycetes bacterium. Classification (GTDB taxonomy): domain Bacteria; phylum Actinomycetota; class Actinomycetes; order Actinomycetales; family Dermatophilaceae; genus JAJXUB01. The sequence goes on from JAJXUB010000027.1 coordinate 323, forward strand.
CCCAGCCGTCGCCAAGGCCGTCGCCGACCAAGCCGCCGCGTTCACGCATACGTGCTTCATGGTCACCGAGTACGAGGGCTTCGTCGCGGTCGCCGAGCGCCTCAACGCCCTGACCCCCGGCGACCATGAGAAGCGGACCGCGCTCTTCTCGACGGGCGCCGAGGCTGTCGAGAACGCCGTCAAGATCGCCCGTCGCTACACCAAGCGCGAAGCGGTCGTCGTCATCGACCACGCGTACCACGGCCGCACGCTTCTGACGATGTCGATGACGGCGAAGAACGCGCCGTACAAGGACGGCTTCGGCCCGTTCGCCCCCGAGGTCTACCGGGTGCCGGCCGCCTACCCGTTCCGCTACCGGGGCAAGCCCGAGGAGTGCGTCGAGGACGCCCTCGCCAAGCTCGAGGAGGTCATCGCGACCCAGATCGGCCCCGACCGCGTCGCGGCCATTGTCGTCGAACCCATCCTGGGCGAGGGCGGCTTCATCGTCCCGCCGCCGGGCTACCTGCCCGGGGTTGCCGAGATCGCCCGGAAGTACGGTGCCGTGTTCGTCGCGGACGAGGTCCAGACCGGGCTTGGACGCACCGGAGACCTGTTCGCGTGCAACGACGAGGGGGTCGTCCCCGATCTCATCACGACGGCCAAGGCGCTCGGCGGGGGCATGCCGCTGTCGGCGGTCACGGGCCGCGCCGAGATCATGGCGGCGGCCGGACCCGGGAGCATCGGGGGGACGTATGCCGGCAACCCGGTCGCCTGCGCCGCGGCGCTCGCCGCGCTCGACGTCATCGTCGGCGACGACCTGCCCGGGAAGGCCCGTGGCATCGAGGCGCGAGCGCTCCCACGGCTGCGGCAGCTCGTCGAGACCTCGGGCGTCGTCGGTGAGGCGCGCGGCCGTGGCGCCATGCTCGCCATCGAGTTCGTCCAGCGCGGCTCGAACGCCCCCAACGCCGACGCGGCCAAGCGGGTCGCGGCGTACTGCCACGCGAACGGGGTCCTCGTCCTGACCTGTGGCACGTTCGGCAACGTCATCCGCCTCCTGCCCCCGCTCGTCATCGACCTCGACCTCCTCGACGACGCGCTCGACGTCCTTGCGGAGGGCGTGGCACAGCTGTCATGAGCGGAGCAGATCCGACAGGGCCTGCGTCGTGACCCGACCCCGGCCCCTTGGTGGGGTCCTTGTCGCCGATTTCAGCCGTGTCCTCGCCGGACCCCTCGCGACGATGACGCTCGCCGATCTCGGCGCCCGGGTCGTCAAGGTCGAGCGCCCCGGTGTCGGCGACGAGACACGGACGTGGGGACCGCCGTTCACCGAGCACGGCTCGACCTACTTCGAGTCGGTCAACCGTGGCAAGGAGTCGGTCGTGCTCGACCTCACCGAGACGGGCGACCTCGCCGTCGCGCGCGAGCTCATCCGTCGGGCGGACGTCGTCATCGAGAACTTCAAGCCCGGCACGATGGCGCGGCTGGGGCTGGCATACGAGGACGTCGTCGTCGGGAACCCGGGTCTCGTCTACTGCTCGATCTCGGGATTCGGGACGGCGGGAGGGCGTGACCTGCTCGGCTACGACTTCCTCGTCCAGGCGGTCGGCGGGCTGATGTCCATCACCGGTCCGCCGGAGGACCCGACGAAGGTCGGAGTTGCCGTCGTCGACGTCCTCACCGGCAAGGACGCCGTCATCGGGATCCTGGCCGCGCTCGCCGCCCGGGCACGGACCGGGCACGGCGACCACATCGAGGTCACGCTCCTGACGAGCTCCCTCGGGGCCATGGTCAACCAGGGACAGGCGGCGCTGACGACGGGCGTGGCCCCGGGTCGCGCCGGCAACGCCCATCCCAGCATCGCTCCCTACGAGACGCTTCGGTGCCGCGACGGCATGATCGCTGTCGCATGCGGGAACAACGGCCAGTTCGCCCGGCTCGTAGCCGTTCTCGGCTCGTCTGCCCTCGCCACGGACCCGCGGTACGCCACGAACGCCGACCGCGTGGCCAACCGCGAAACCCTCGTCCCCGACCTCGAGGCCCTACTTGGCGCCGAAGATGCCGGCACGTGGGCCGCGCGCCTGACCGAGGCCAAGGTCCCTGCCGGTGTCGTCGGGTCGATCCTCGACGCCCTCGACCTCGGCCAACGGCTCGGTCTGGCGCCGACCGTCACCATCGGGGCCGGACGTGCGCCGCAGGTGCGACACCCCGTTCGATGGACGGCCTACGAGACGGCTCAGCCCACCCCTCCACCAGCGCTGGGGGAGCAGTCCCACGCGGTGCGTGAGTGGCTTTCCGCGCCGACGGCATCAGGCGGGGACCTCGAGTCGAGGTAGTCCCCTACCCGACACCGTGGCGGATTACCGCGACCCGACGGGGGGTTGACGTGCGTCGATGGCTGGGCGGGGCCTCAGACCGCCGGGGCGCCAGCCGCCGCGTCCGCCTCGGCACCCCGGGCGGCGTATGCGCTCTGGCTGCGCAGCTCGTTGTTGGGCAGCGCCAGCATGACGATGCACCCGATGACCATGATCGCCGCGCCGCACAGGAAGACGAGGTCCATCGAGTCGGCGAAGCCGACGAGGAAGGGCTTGGCCAGCCGGGGGTCCATCGTGTTGAGGATCGAGCTGTCCTTGAGGAACGAGCCGCCACCCGAGGAGCCACCCGACTGGAACGCCTTCAGCATGGCGACCGTCTTGGAGTTGGCCGGATCGCGCAGCGCGGCCTGGAAGTCGGCCGTCGGTGCGATCTTGGCGAGCGCGCTCGTGATTCGTCCCGTCACCGTCGAGAAGAGGATCGACAGGAACACGGCGGTGCCCATGGTGCCGCCCATCTGGCGGGTGAACGTCGCCGCGGACGTCGCGACGCCGATCTGCTGCGGCGGCACGGCGTTCTGGACGGCCAGCGTGAGCGGCTGGAAGTTGAAGCCCAGTCCCACCCCGAAGAAGACGCAGACAACCATCGTCTGCCATAGCGGGGTGTCGTAGTGGACGTAGTGGAAGGCGAACAGGCCGGCCAGGAGGAGGAACGTCCCGGTGATGGGGAAGGCCCGGTACCTCCCGGTGCGGCTGATGACCTGTCCGGAGACGATGGAACCGGCCATGATCCCCAGCGTCAGGGGCAGCAGGAGGAGGCCGGCCTTCGTCGGTGATGCGCCCTTGACGATCTGCAGGTAGAGCGGAAGGGAGGTCAGGCCGCCGAACATGGCGACGCCGATGACGACCGAGGCGACCGAGGCGACACCAACGGTCTTGTTGCGGAACATCCGGAGCGGGAAGATCGCCTCCTCCTGCATACGCCACTCCTGGTAGAGGAAGAGGATGGCGAAGACGACCCCTGTGGCGTAGCACGCGAGGGCCGTCGCGGACCCCCAGCCCCAGTCGCGGCCGCTCTCGGCGACGAGGAGGAGCGGGACGAGGGAGACGGCCAGGAGGCCGGCGCCGAGCCAGTCGATGCGGTGGTCAAGACGGTGGTGGTGCAGGTGGAGGGTCTTGGCGACGACGGCGAAGGCGGCGATGCCGATCGGGACGTTGACGAGGAAGACCCAGCGCCACCCCGTGATGCCGAGGAGGCTCGACTGGCCGGCGAGGAAGCCGCCGATGACCGGGCCGAGGACGCTCGAGGTGCCCCACACCGCGAGGAAGTAGCCCTGGTACTTGGCCCGTTCGCGCGGCGGCACGATGTCGCCGATGATGGCCAGCGCCAGGGCGAAGAGGCCGCCGGCGCCGATGCCCTGCACGGCCCGGAACACGGCGAGCTGCATCATCGATCCGGCGAACGAGGAGGCGGCCGAGCCGACGATGAAGATCGAGATGGCGAAGAGGAAGAGCCGCTTGCGCCCGTAGATGTCGCCGAGCTTGCCGTAGAGGGGCGTGACGATCGTCGATGTGATGAGGTATGCCGTCGTCGCCCATGCCTGGTGGTCGAGGCCGCCGAGACGGTCGGCGATCGTTCGGATCGACGTCGCGACGATCGTCTGGTCGAGGGCGGCGAGGAACATCCCCATGAGGAGTCCCACGAGGATGGTGAGGATCTGTCGGTGGGTGAGGCCGCCCGGCGACGCCACGGCGGGCGTCGTCATCGGGTCTGCGGTGGAGGTGGTCACAAGGAGTCCTTCATCGGTGAGCGGTCGTCCTCGAGCGCGGTGGAGAAGCGCTCGAGGTAGGTGGAGAACCGGCGGACGTCGTCCTCCGGCCAGTCATGGAGCATCGACTCGAGCCACGCGTCTCGCGCGGCCCGAAGGTCGGTGAGGGTCTGCCGTCCGGCGTCGGTGAGGACGACGACCTGGGCCCGTCCGTCGGCCGCGTCGGCGACCTTCTCGGCGAGGCCGTGGGCCGTCAATGTCGCGACCTGGCGGCTCACCGTGGAGACGTCGTTGTGGACGCACTCGGCGAGGGCGGAGACGCGCTTCGCACCGCCGGCCAGGTGGAACAGCAGGGAGTAGGTCGCCGGCTCGATGCCGGCCTGCCCCGTGAGGGCGCGCGACCGGTTCTGGAGCAGGAGCTTGGCGGTGCGCATGAGGTGGTCGCCGAGGTGCGTTGCGCGCACGGGCATACGAGGGTCCTCCTCGGGAGACGACGGTGGCATTTGCGGAGAAGGCGTGCCTCCGCACTAGGGGCCAACGGTACCGAAGAAGGTTGTATTCCACAAACAAACAAATCCGGCCGACGGCGGCCCCGGCGGCGGCTCAGGGAGTGACGGCGAGGTGCTCCATGACGCGCCGGGCGACGTCAAGGTCCCCCTGGGCGGTCCAGTGGACGTCGTCGACGCCGCCCCGACCGGCCGCACGACGGGCGAAGGCACGCGAGGAGATCGTGATCGTCGTCGGGATGGCATCCTCGGTCGTGCCTGCGGCTGTTCCGCTGAAGAGCGGTATGCCGACCGCCCTGCCGTTGCGGTCAACGACCCGCACCCCGACCCGCCCGACGAGGGGGCCCGTGATGTCGAAGATGACGGCGTTGCCGACCGGCACCCCGGCGACCCTGGCGACGACGCGCGGCAGCCCCGAGGCGAGGGTCCGGATGGCGACCCCAGCCGCCGGCGTGTCGAGGTCACCGATCCGTCCGAGGGCCTCTCGGATGTCCTGCTCGTGCGTCCAGATGTCGAGGGTCCGCATCCTCATGACGCTCTCGAACGGCGCCGGCCCGAAGGCGCCGGAAACCTCCTCGTCGAGGTCGGCGACGCCGTACAGGGCGGCCTGCCGAAGGGGCAGCAGCCGGACCAGCTCCTCGACGACCTCCGGCCCGGGCACGCCCCGCCGTTCCTCGACGTGGATCTCCGTGAACCGGCCGATGTCGGAACGAATGTGGTCGTATGCCGGAACGAACACGGCCGGGATCTCGTGCGTCTCGAGGAAGGTCTCCAGCCCGACGACGTGGGCGATGACGTCCTTGACGGTCCACCCAGGGCAGTCCGTCGGCCGCTCGAAGTCGTCGGGGCGGCACGTCTGACCCAGGTCGATGATCGCCTGTACCGTCTGGCTGTAGGCGTCGACGTACCCGGGAACGTCGGAAGGACCCGCTGACGTGAACGGCATACGCCACCATAGGCACACTCGGCCGTCGGCGCTCTCTAGTGTGGTCACCATGACGACCCCTTCGGGTGTGGCCCGACGACCCGGCGCGTTCGGTTGGCTCCTCGGTGGGGCCGCCGTCGTCGCCGTGGTCATCGGGCTGGTCGTCGACCGAGGCGCGAAGCCGACCGCACTCGCCGACGCCGGTGCGCTCGTCCGGTGGGGGCTGCCCGTCACCACGGTCGTTGCCGAGCTGGCGGCCGCCGCGACGATCGGGCTGCTCGGGCTGGCCGTCTTCGTCGTCCCCGAGGGCGGCAGCACGAGCCGCCGCATCCGGCTCGCCCGCAGTGCCTCGGTTGCTGCCCTCGTCTGGGTTGTCGCGGGGGTGGTTCAGCTGCTGCTCGCCTTCTCGGACGTGTCCGGGACGCCGGTGCTCGCGGCCGGCTACTTCGGGCAGCTCATGACCTTCGTCTGGAGCATCGAGCTGACTCGCGTCCTCTTCGTCAGCGTCGGGTGGGCGATGCTCGCCGGGCTCGGCGCCTCGGCGGCACGGGGGCGCCCGGCGATGACCTGGTCCCTCCTGTCCGCGTTCGCCGGCATCGGGATCCTCGCGCTCAACGGGCACGCGGCCGGTACGGCGACCCACGAGGACGCCGTGGACACGATGGGCGTGCACCTCGTCGCGATGGCGTGCTGGGTCGGCGGCCTCCTCGCGCTGGCCCTCAGCCGACGAGCCCTGGGCCACGACTTCGGGGTCGCCGTCCGGCGGTACTCCGTCGTCGCGCTCTGGTCGTTCGTCGCCATGGGCGTCAGCGGGGTCATCCAGGCGGCCATCCGGCTCGGCTCGTGGAGCGGTCTCGTGACGGCATACGGGGCGCTCGTCATCGTCAAGGCCGTCGTCCTCGCCGTCCTCGGCTGGTTCGGCTGGCAGCACCGACGTAACCTCGCGACCCGCCTCACGAAGGACCCGGGGGACGGGCGCGGGTTCGCCCGGCTCGCGGTGGGGGAGCTCGCCGTCATGGGCGTCGGCGTCGGCATCGCCGTCGCCCTCTCCCGCGGCATACCGCCGGCCGCCGACGCGGGCGGAGGGGGACGCATCCAGGCCCTCACCGGCTATCCCGATCCCGGACCGCTGACCTTCGCCCGGTGGCTGACGGCGTGGCGGTTCGACGCCTTGTTCCTCGGGGTCGCCATCGTCGCCGTCGGGCTCTACCTCGCTGGGGTCCACCGGCTCCACCGGCGCGGCGACGCGTGGCCGGTCGGACGGGCCGTCAGCTGGGTCGGCGGCTGGGCCGTCTGGGTCTACGCGACATGCGGCGCGCCGGGCATCTGGGGACGGGTCCTCTTCTCGACCCACATGGTCATGCACATGGCGATCGCCATGATCGTCCCGCTCTTCCTCGTCCCCGCCGCGCCCGTCACCCTCGTCCTGCGCGCCTTGCCGCCGCGCCGCGACGGGACGTGGGGTCCGCGCGAGCTGCTCTTCCATGCCGTCCACTCACGGGCGGTCCACATCCTCGGGAACCCGGTCATCGCGGCCCTGTTCTTCTTCGTCAGCCTCGCCGTCTTCTACTACTCCCCGCTGTTCGGGCTTGCCCTGACGACGCATACGGGGCATCTGCTCATGCTGGCCCACTTCCTGCTGACCGGCTACCTGTTCACATGGGTGCTGATCGGGATCGACCCGGGTCCGCCGAAGTGGTCACCGCTCTTCCTCCTGGTCATCCTCTTCGCGACCATCAGCTTCCACGCCTTCTTCGGCGTCATCATCACGAGCGACCCCAAGCTCCTCGCACCGGACTTCTTCGGCGCGCTCCACCTGCCGTGGATGACCGACGTCCACGGCGACCAGGTCAACGCGGGGGAGATCGCCTGGGGTGTCGGGGAGGTGCCGACGCTCGCCCTCGCCCTCATGGTCGCCCGGTCGTGGGTCCGGCGGGACCGGGCCGAGCAGGTGCGGCTCGACCGGCAGGCCGACCGCGACCATGACGCGGACCTCACGGCATACAACGAGATGCTCGCCGGGCTGCGGGCCCAGGACGACCGGCTGGGTCGCTGATGCGGGTCGCCCTCGTTCAGGTCTCGTACGGCGATGACGAGCCGGTCGCGGACCGGGTCGCCCGGGTCGCCGCCCTCGTTCGGGAGGAGCGGGGTGCGGACCTCGTCGTCCTCCCGGAGCTGTGGGCGCCGGGTGGCTTTGCGTATGCCACGTGGGAGGACCGCGCGGAGGCCCTCGACGGACCGACGATGACGGCGATGGCGTCTGCCGCTCGGGACGCCGGCGCCGTGCTCCACGCCGGCTCCATCGTCGAACGGCTCGCTGCGCCTGGCGCCGACGGCCGGTCGCTCGCCAACACGTCGGTGGTCTTCGGTCGCGACGGTGAGCGGCTCTCGGCCTACCGGAAGATCCACCGGTTCGGGTTCGGCGCGGGGGAGCCGAAGCTCATGGAGGCCGGTGACGAGCTCGTCGTCGTCGACGTCGGGGATGCCCGGGTGGGCCTGTCGACGTGCTACGACCTGCGCTTCCCGGAGCTCTACCGGGACCAGCTCGACGCCGGTGCGACGGTCTTCGCCGTTCCGGCAGCCTGGCCGGCCCGGCGGGCGGGGCACTGGACGCTGCTCGGGCAGGCACGCGCCGTCGAGAACCAGTGCTACGTCCTCGCCGTCAACACGGCGGGGACACACGCCCGCACCCTCATGGGCGGCCGCAGCCAGATCGTCGCGCCGTCGGGGGAGGTCATCGCCGAGGCCGGCACGGACGAGGAGGTGCTGCGTGCCGACATCGACCTCGCGTCCGTCGCGGCGTGGCGCGCCGAGTTCCCCGTGCTCGCTGACCGTCGGGGTTGGCGGCGTCCATGAGCGTGGGCAAGGACGCCGACGGCGTCCGGCTGGCTCGGCGGCGTGACGCCCTTGTGGCGGCACTGACCGCCGCCGGTGTCGGTCTGGACGACGCCGGCGTGGCGGCGATCGCCGCGGCGCCGGGGTTCATGCCCGGACCGGACCCGCAGGACCCCGTCCTTGCCGCCGCACGCGTGCGACGCCGGGCCGATCTCGCCGCGGTTCTTCATGCGGCGCCGGCGCAGCTCCGCGCGGAGCCTGAGGCGCTCGCGGACTGGCTCACCGGCATCCGGACGAACCTCGTCCACCCGACGACCGGCGAGCCGATGTCGCTGCTGGACTGGGTCAACCGCGGCGGCGACGTGTCCATCGCCCAAGCCGCCGCCACCACCCCCTCCTGACCCGTGCGTCTGCGTAGTCGCTGGCCATAGGCAGCGACTACGCAGACCCACAAGGGGGAGAGGGGTCAGAAGGCGGACTCGGGGACGTCCATGAGGTCGTTGTCACTGGCCTCGGCGATGGCTCGCTCGGCGGCGAGCTTCGGGAGGACCTGGCGGGCGTAGAACTTCGCCGCGGCGATCTTGCCCGTGTAGAAGTCGACGTCCTTGCCGGACGCGCCGTTGTCGAGAGCGTCCTTGGCGACCGCCGCATTGCGCAGGAGCAGCCAGCCGACGACGAGGTCGCCGGCGCTGAGGAGCAGGCGCGTCGTGTTCTGGCCGACCTTGTAGAGGTTCGTCACGTCGCCGCCCTGGCGCGGGTCGGAGGCCATGAGGTCGCCGATCATGTGGGCGAGGATGCCCTGGATGTCCTCGAGGCCCTGGCCGAGGAGCTCCCGCTCGCGCTTCAGCTCGCCGCCCTGGGCTTGCGTGTCCTCGGCGAACTGCTGCATCTGCGTGGCGACCCACGTCAGGGCCTTGCCCTTGTCGCGGACGATCTTCCGGAAGAAGAAGTCCATGCCCTGGATCGCCGTCGTGCCCTCGTAGAGGGTGTCGATCTTCGCGTCGCGGACGTACTGCTCGATCGGGTAGTCGCTGAGGAAGCCGGACCCGCCCAACGTCTGGAGGGACTCGGTGCCGAGGAGCACCCAGGCCCGCTCCGAGCCGAGGCCCTTGACGATCGGGAGGAGCAGGTCGTTGACGCGGCTTGCGAGCGAGGCGTCGCTGCCCCGCTCGGCCTCCTCCAAGCCGGTGCGGCGGCGCTCGATGTCGACGATGTCCTGCTGAGCGGCGGTGAAGAGAACGAGTGCCCGCAACCCCTCGGCGTATGCCTTCTGGAGCATGAGCGAGCGCCGGATGTCGGGGTGGTGGGTGATCGTCACGCGGGGGGCGGCCTTGTCCGTCATCTGGGTGAGGTCGGCACCCTGGACGCGCTCCTTGGCGTACTCGAGGGCGTGGAGATAGCCCGTCGACAGCGTCGCGATGGCCTTCGTCCCGACGAGCATGCGGGCGTGCTCGATGACGCGGAACATCTGGGCGATCCCGTCGTGGACGTCACCGACGAGCGTGCCGACCGCCGGCTGCTTGTCACCGAAGGTCAGCTCGCACGTCGTGCTGGCCTTCAGGCCCATCTTCTTCTCGAGGTTTGTCACATAGGCGCCGTTGCGCTTGCCGAGCTCGCCGGTGTCAAGGTCGACGTCGAACTTGTTGACGATGAAGAGGGACAGGCCCTTCGTGCCGGAGACGGCACCCTCGGGCCGGGCGAGGACGAAGTGGACGACGTTGTCGGTCATGTCCGAGTCGGCGGAGGTGATGAACCGCTTGACGCCGGTGATGTTCCAGGTGCCGTCGCCGTTGTCGTGCGCCTTCGTCCGGCCGGCGCCGACATCGGAGCCGGCGTCCGGCTCCGTGAGGACCATCGTGCAGTGCCAGCCGTTCTCGACGATCCAGCGGGCCAGCTTCTTCTGGTCGTCGTTTCCGAGGAGGTAGAGGAAGTTCGCGAAGGAGTAGCTCGCCGCGAACAGGGCGATCGCCGGGTTCGCCCCGAGGACGAGCTCGTTCATGGCCCACTTGAGGCTGGGCGGAGCGACCTGTCCGTCGAGCTCCCCGGGGACATCGACGCCCCAGAACCCCGAGTCCTGGTAGGCGGCATACGACTTCTTGAACGACTCCGGCATGGTGACGGAGAAGGTCGTCGGGTCGTAGACCGGCGGGTGCCGGTCGGTGTCCTCGAAGCTCGCTGCCAGCTCGTTCTCCGCGAGCCGGGCGACCTCCTTGAGCATCTCCCGAGCGGTGTCGGCGTCGACCTGCTCGTACGGGCCGTGCCCGAGGAGGTCCTGGCGGCCGAGGACCTCGAAGAGGTTGAACTCGATGTCGCGCAGGTTGCTCTTGTAGTGGCCCATGGACGTGCTCCTTGAAGGTCTCGATGCAGAACGGCACTGCCTACCCATGCTGCTACTCGTCAGTAACAAAGGCAAGGCCCGCGTAGGCCGTCCCCGCGTGACGCCTGCCACTCGCCTCTCCTGTTCCCCGGATCTCCGGCTCGGGTGGGGCGGGAACCCCTTCCGGCGCGTAGCACGACCTACCGCCGGACGAGCCCGAGCCGGAACCCCCGCGGCATCAGCGTCAGGCGCTCGGTGACGGACAGGGCATAGGAGGGGTCGGCCTCGATGGCGTACCGGTGGAGCAGCCGGGCGAGCACGAGGACGGACTCGTGCAGTGCGAACTGGCGCCCGATGCAGGCCCGCTCGCCGGTGCCGAACGGCGTATAGGCGTGGGCCGGGCGCGCGTGGACGGCCGCAGGAAGGAACCGGTCGGGGTCGAACCGCTCGGGGTCGTCCCATACGGCGGGGTCACGGTGGACGGCGGTCAGGAGGATGAGCGCCATGTCGTCCGGCTCCATGAGCCATCGGCCACCCACGACCGTCGCCTCGCGCGGTGACCGAGCGAACGCCGGGGCGGTCGGCCACAGCCGGAGCGTCTCGTCGATGACGCGCCGGACGTACCGCAGCTTCGCCACCTGCTCGAACGACGGCACCGCCCCGGGCTCGAGCCCCAGCACCTGGTCGACCTCGGCCACCGCCCGGGCCAGAACCTCGGGGTTGCGCGCAAGGTAGTGCAGGGCGAACGACAACGTCCCCGACGTCGTCTCGTGCCCGGCGACGAGGAACGTGAGGATCTGGTAGCGGATGTTCTGGTCGGAGAGCCGCTCCCCGGTCGCCGGGTGGGTCGTCCCGAGCATGATCCCGAGCAGGTCGCCCTCCGGACCGCGCCCCACGTCGCGGCCGCTGTCGAGCTCCCGCGCCACTGCGGCTGGTGGCTGTGAGCGCCGGGCGGCGATCATGTCGTCGAGCATGGCGTTGACGTAGGCCCGGTGTTCGCCGTCCCGGCGCTCCGCCCGTAGAGCGAGCCGCGCCCCCACCGCCGGGATGGCCGACAGCGCGGCGAAACGCTGGCCTCCTTTGAGCGAGGAGATCATCGCGGCAACGAACGGGTGCTGCTCGTCGGAGGTGAACGACCCGAAGTCGGTGCTGAACGCGCACCGCGCGATCGTCTCCAGCGTCGTCCGTGTCAGGTCTGCGGACACCTCGACGGTGCGCCCGGCCCGCGCCGCCCCGTCCCACCTGCCGATGAGCTCGTCGGCGACGGCATTCATCGTGTCGTGGTAGGCGCGCATCGCCGGCTTCGAGAACGCCGGGAGGAGCAGGCCGTGCGCGAGGCGCCAGTTCGGTTCGTCGCTGTATGCCGTGAACAGCCCGTCGCCCGCCGTGCGCCGCAGGGCGACGAGCCCGGGTGGCAGCGCCTTGACGAACCTGCTGTCGTCGCACAGCTCGGCGGCGACGTCGGCGCGGGTCACGAGGGTGACGCGCCGGCCGAAGGCGAGGAACTCGCATACGGGGCCCATGCCGGCCAGGCGGCGGGTGATCGTCTGGACCGGCGCGACCCCGCGGATCCGGCGCAGGTCCCCGACGAAGGGCTTCCGGCCCGGCGGGTGCGGGAAGAGCGTCTCGGACCAGCGTGGTATGCCGGCAGGCTCCGCGACCCCGCTCCGGTCGGCGGCCGACCCCTCGCAGACCGTTGTCATCGACCCATCATGACCCGGCCCGTGGCTCGGTGCGAGGCCCTCGTGGCACCATGCTGGAGTGGGAACGGTCACCGAGTACCTGGACACCGTGGACCCCGCGAACCGGGGCGCCATGCAGCGCGTCGTCGACCGCTCGCGGGAGCTCCTGCCCGATCTCGAGGAGGGCGTCAGCTATGGGATGCCGGCGCTGATGTATCGGGGCAAGCCCCTGCTGTCGGTCATGGAGACCAGGAGGCACCTGGCGATCTACCCGTATAGCGGATACGTGGTCTCGCGCGTCGCGGAGCGCCTGGAGGGGTTCTCCCTGTCCACCGGCGCGATCCGTTTCTCCGCCGCCCAGCCCGTGCCCGCGGATGTCCTTGACGACCTGGTCCGGCTCCGCCGGGACGAGATCGAGCGGGGGCGCCGACGGCAGCCGGCGCCCCCGCGGACCCTGGCCGAGCGGGGAGACACGTGATGGAGGTGCCGTCGCCGTTCCAGGTTCACGAGTCAGGCGCCCTGCTCCACGGGACGAAGGCCGACCTCCAGGTCGGCGACCTCCTGGAGCCCGGGCAGCCGTCGAACTTCGGGACGGGACGCGTCGCGAACCACGTCTACGTTGCGGCCACGTTGGATGCCGCGACCTGGGGGGCCGAGCTGGCCGTCGGCGCCGGCCGCGGCCGGATCTACATCGTCGAACCACTGGGCGCCCTTGAGGACGACCCCAACGTCACGGACAAGCGGTTCCCCGGCAACCCGACTCGGTCCTATCGCACCCGGGAGCCGGTGCGTGTCGTCGGAGAGCTTGTCGACTGGGTGGGACATCCGCCCGACATGCTCGCGGCCATGCGCGAGCGCGTTGAGGAACGGCTTCGGTCAGGCGGCGGCGACATCGACGACTGACGTGCGCGACGCCCGCGCAGGGTATGCCGCCACTGGTCGACGCGTGAGGCCTCCTCGCCGCCAGGCCCCGATGTCATACTGACTCAGCAGGCCCGCCGAGGAGGTGGCCACACATGCCCGGGTTCACGCGCGCCCTCGCTCCCCTGGCGATGTGCGCTGCTGTGGGCGCTGTCAGCGCCTGTTCGACCTCCCCGCCTGTGGCGGGAACGTCGACCGGCTCGACGTCGGCGTCGGCGTCCGCGGCCGAGCGCTGTCCGGGTCCCTCGCTGCGGGTGGCCCTGGGGCCGTCGATGAGCCCGATGACCGGCGAGCACGCCGTCGTCCTGGCCGTGACCACCACGAGTGTCGCAGCCTGTTGGGTCGCCGGCTACCCGAACGTGACCTTGGCTGACTCTCACGGCTCGCCCTTGACGTTCCGGTACGAGAGGGGGGTCGGCCCCTACGTCACCCACGCGTCCCCTGCTCAGGTCATCATCGGCCCAGACCGGCAGGCATACGTCCTCGTCGCCAAGTACCGCTGCGACGACGGTCAGGAAGACAGAGCCGCGAGTCTGCGAGTCGCCCTGCCCGGGCAGGCCACAGCGGTCGGTGTGGCGCTGCCCGACGTGCCTGGGGTGGGCCAGCTCTGGCGATGTGCAGGGCCGGGCACCTCCGACCCGGGCAACACGGTCTCCCTCTCGCCCCTCGTGTCCTCGATCACCGCCGCGGCCGGCGTGGGCCAGTAGGTTGTCGTCGTCACGGATGGAGGGAGGTCGCCGTGCGCGTGGCACTGATGGCGACGTGTCTGGGAGACCTGATCTTCCCCGATGTGCCGCGCGCGACCGTGCGACTGCTGGACCGGCTGGGGGTGCAGGTCGAGTTCCCCATGGGGCAGACGTGTTGTGGGCAGCCGTTCGTCAACACGGGCTATGTCGATGAGGCGCTTCCGGCCGTGCGTGCGTATGCGGACGCGTTCAGCGGTTTCGACGCCGTCGTCATCCCCTCCGGCTCGTGTGCCGGGTCGGTCCGCCACCAGCACTCCCTGGCCGCGCGCAGGTCCGGTGACCCGGCACTGGAGGCGGCGGTTGCCGCCTACGCGCCGAAGGCGTACGAGCTGAGCGAGTTCCTTGTCGACGTCCTCGGGGTGACCGACGTCGGGGCGTCCTTCCCGCATACGGTGGCGTACCACCCGACGTGCCACTCGCTGCGGATGCTTGGTTTAGGGGACCGGCCGCGCCGGTTGCTGGAGGCTGTTCGGGGCCTGGAGCTGGTCGACCTGCCCCACGCGCTGGAGTGCTGTGGCTTCGGCGGGACGTTCGCGCTGAAGAACGCCGACACCTCTGTTGCCATGGGCCTGGACAAGGCTCGGGACGTCGTCGCCTCCGGCGCTCAGGTCCTCGTGGCGGGTGACAGCTCGTGCCTCATGCACATCGGGGGCCTGCTCTCGCGTCAGCACTCCACGGTGCGCGTCATGCACCTCGCGGAGGTTCTCGCCTCTGGCGACGGAGCAGGCTCATGAGCGCGACGTTCCTCGGTATGCCGCCGTTCCCGACCGCGGCGCGAACGGCGCTGGCGAACGAGCAGCTGCGTTCGAACCTGCGGCACGCGACGGGCACGATCCGCGCGAAGCGGGCCGTCGTGGTCGCCGAGGTCGACGACTGGGAGGACCTGCGTACGGCCGGCGCCGCCGTCAAGGACGCGGCGCTCCGTCACCTGGACGAGCACCTTGTCGTTCTCGAGCAGGCGTTGACGGCTCGGGGGGCGACGGTCCACTGGGCGCGGGACGCCGCAGAGGCCTGTGCCGTCGTGGCCGACGTCGCCCGGGCGCATGGGGTCGACGAGGTCGTCAAGGTCAAGTCGATGGCCACCCAGGAGATCGGTCTCAACGAGTTCCTCGCCGATCGGGGCATAGCGGCGTGGGAGACCGACCTCGCCGAGCTGATCGTCCAGCTCGGCGGTGACCTGCCGAGCCACATCCTCGTGCCCGCCATCCACCGGAACCGCGCGGAGATCCGCGACATCTTCAGGCAGCGGATGGGAGCGGCCGGGAGGCCGGCGCCGGTGGACCTGACCGACGACCCGGGTGACCTCGCGGGCGCGGCGCGCCTGCACCTGCGCGAGAAGTTCCTCCGGGCGCGTGTCGCCGTGTCGGGTGCGAACTTCGCCGTGGCGGACACCGGCACCCTCGTAGTCGTCGAGTCCGAGGGGAACGGCAGGATGTGCCTGACGCTGCCGGAGGTCCTCGTCACCGTCGTCGGGATCGAGAAGGTCGTCCCGACCTGGTCCGACCTCGACGTGTTCTTCCAGCTCCTGCCCCGGTCGAGCACCGGGGAGCGGATGAACCCGTACACCTCGACGTGGTCGGGTGTCACCCAGGGGGACGGCCCCCAGGAGGTTCACGTCGTCCTCCTCGACAACGGGCGCACCCGGGCTCTCGCCGACCCGGTCGGGCGGCAGGCGCTCCGATGCATCCGATGCTCGGCCTGCCTGAACGTCTGTCCGGTCTACGAGAGGGTGGGCGGGCACGCGTACGGCTCGGTCTATCCCGGGCCTATCGGCGCCATCCTCAACCCGCTCCTGCGCGGGGTCGGCTCCGACCCGCAGACCGACTCCCTCCCGTATGCCTCAAGCCTCTGCGGGGCGTGCTTGGAGGTCTGTCCGGTCAAGATCGACATCCCCAGCGTGCTCGTCGACCTGCGCCGCCAGGTCGTCGACGCCCACCGTCGGCAGCGGGTTCCAACCCCGGAGGCGACGGTCATGAGGGCGGCGGCGTGGGCCTTCGGGGACGCTCGCCGCCTGTCCCTCGGTGAGCGGCTCGCCGGCCTCGGCGCGCCTGCGAGCCGCTGGCTCGGCCCGCTGGTTCCTCGGTGGAGCAGCTCCCGGGACATGCCCACGGTGCCGCGGGAGTCGTTCCGGCGCTGGTGGCGGCGCGAGCGCGCGGAAGGCGGGCGCTCATGAGCGCCCGCGACGACATCCTCGCCGCCGTGCGGGCGGCGGTCGCGACGGCGCCGGAGCCACCCGCCGTGCCCCGGGCATACCGTGGTCATCCATCGCCCGAGGGGCTCGTCGACCTCTTCCTCGAGAGGGTCGCGGACTACCGCGCCACCGTCATGCGGTGCGCGCCGGGAGACCTGCTCGCCACCGTCGAGCGTGCCCTTGGCCGGCGGCGCTCCGTCATCGTCCCGCGCGGGCTGCCCATCGAGCTCCCGTACGCCACGACCGATTCGGGGCATACAGCCACGGAGCTCGACCGGTTCGACGCCGTCGTGACCACCGCGGCCGTCGGCATCGCCCAGACCGGCACGCTCGTCCTCGACCACGGTCCCGGCCAGGGCCGCCGCGCCCTCAGCCTCGTCCCGGACCGGCACGTCTGCCTGGTCCGGGCGGGCCAGGTCGTGTCCGGGGTTCCCGAGGCCATCGCACGGCTCGACCCGGGCCGGCCGCAGACATGGATCAGCGGCCCAAGCGCGACGAGCGACATCGAGCTGTCCCGCGTCGAGGGCGTCCACGGACCGCGAACGCTGATCGTCGTGCTGGTCGATGGGGCCTGACAGCGCCCCTCGGCGCGTCCCATCACGGATGTTCGCCCTCGCAACACCAGGGTGCGCGCCTGCTGCCAGCTTCCGATTCGGAGGAGGCGCCGCCACTGATGTCCGGCGGGCCGGTCTCCCGGACGGCGAAGCGAGACCCGCGAACCGCCTGCGTCACGGGCGCGGCCGCGCTCGCTGCCACCTCGTATGGGTCGCAGAATCGGTGGCGCTGACCGTCGCCTATCGTGCAGCGGCTGGGATCGCCGCGACCATCGGGCGCGGTCGCGGTGCGCGAGCCTGACCGTCGCCGAGCCGGCTAGCGAGCACTGCTGGTCCCTCTAGCTGCCCAGGAAGCCGGCGATGCCCTCAGCGCAGTACTCCGGGCGGTCGAGCCACGGTAGGTGCCCGGCATCCTCGATGACCTGCAGACGGGCATCGGGCATCTCCTGGGCGAGCATGCGCCCGACCCCCGGGCTCCCAAAGGGATCCTTGTCGCCCCAGAGGAAGAGGGTCGGCGTCGCCAGGTTGCGCAGCTCGGGAAGGAGGGCGTGCGTGATCGTCGTCTTCTTGGCGACGAGCCCCAGGCCGGGAGGGTCAAAGGCCCGCTCCACCATGGTCGTCCAGCTGTGAACGGCGCCCGGCAGTCGGGCTCCGGCCGTGAGACATTGCAGGAGTGGCTCGGGGACACGGTCCGGATCGGCCACAAGGTGGCTTCGCCTAAGTCCGGCGCGCGTGCCGGCCGCCTCGCGCGGAGGACGCAACGCCGTGGCATACAACAGGGTGTTGACGCCCCGGGTGCCGATGAGCCGGTGGAAGAGGCCCGGGTCGCCGTCGGCTCCGGCGGGCTCACCGAGGAGGACGAGCTTGGAGACACTCTCGGGATGAGCCAACGCAAACGCCAGGGCGAAGAACCCGCCCATGGAGTTCCCCACGAGGGCGACGCGCCCGCAGCCGAGAGCCGTGACGAGCCCGTTGAGGAACGCCACACCATGGCCCCTGAGGTCGATGCCGCGGTAGTCGAAGCCAGACGTCAGACCGCACCCTGGCCGATCCGGCATCAACAGGTGGAACTGCGTTGCCAGCGGCGCGATGAGCGGAGCCCACGACGCCGCGACGCTGTTGCCGCCGTGCACCATCAGAACCGGATCACCCTCCCCGGCTTCGAGCAGGTGCACTCGAAGAAGGGGGGTGGAGACGTCGACGAACCTCGACGTGACATCGACTCCTGCCTCCGCGAGCGCGGCGTCCTGCAGCCGGCGGAACGTCGAGGCCCTGCCGTTCCCTGTGCTCATCGAACTCGGCTCCTGTCTCACGCGACCCTGCAGCCGCTGGGTGGCGCGCCTCATATTGGATGAGTGAACCTCATCTAATATGAGGGTCATGTCCGAGGTTGTCAAGAAGCGTGTCTACGTCTCGCCCGCGCGCCAAGCGAAGGCAGACGCGACGCGCACCCGGATCATCGGCGCGGCTACCCGGCTCTTCCTCGACGCGGGTTATGGCCCGACGAGCACGGCAGCGATCGGTAGGGCAGCGCGGACGTCCGAGGCCTCGGTGTTCTCCGTATTCGGTTCCAAGGCGGACCTCTTGGTGGCTGTTGTCACCGATCACGTCACCCGGGACCCCGACTTCCCGCTGCGCCGCCATCCGAGGTGGCGACGCCTGGCCAGCAAGGCAGACAAGGCTGCCGCCCTCCAGGCGTTCGCGCGCGTCACCCGCAGGGCTCACGAGCGCAGCTGGCGGCTCTTGGCGATCGCCGCCGCCGCGGCCCAGGACGACCCGGCGGTCGCCGTCGCCGTCGGGCGGGGCGCTGCGGGGCGTCACCAGGACTGTGACTGGTTCGTCCGCGACGTCATCGGCATAACCGACCCGGAGGCGGCCCGCGCGACCGACGAGGTCTGGACCCTTATCAGTGTCGAAAACTACCGGCATGTCGTTGTCGAACGAGGTTGGCCGGCGGCGCGTTACGAACAGTGGCTCGTCGCGATGCTTACGGCCTCGCTTTCAGCGCATCGCCAGCTCCCAAGGCCGGGGAACTCCGCCGAGACTCACGTCGACGAGCCCCCTGTCGCGGCTAGGTGAGTGGACGAGGCGGTCGGTTGCGGCCGCGCTCCGGCGACCGGCGACCATGCGTGCGCCCGGGCCGGGCACCAGGAGACGACATCCCCGGGTGGGCTCCCAGGCGTCTGCCCATCTCGGATGCAGGGCGCCAGCAGGCAGGGTGCGCCACCACGGAGCGGTGACGGGGAACCGAACCGCGGTCTCCATCGCCGGTGGTCTGTGGGTTCGGCGTAGCGGCGTGCTATCGGATCCGCGCACAGGGTGACCGGCCCGGTGAGGCTCTCGCCTAACATGGTGTTGATGATCAGGCCGGTGTGCGAGAAGTAGTTGAACGCGCCGAAGAGGATGAAGACGATCCCCGCAGCGAACCAGCACCACCCGATCACGCGGTTCAGCGCCGGGCTGTCCTTGCGCACGGCCATGGGGCACAGGACTGCGCCCACTCCGACCAGAACGTAGAGCCCGCTGATGAACGTCGCCTCCAGCCAGGGCCACTGCCCGAACCAGCCGGAGATCGGTTCCTGCGGCGGTGCGGCGAACAGCGTGTAGCGCCAGCCGGCAGCCGCAATCGCCAGGCACGCCAGCCCGATTGAGGCCGTGAGCACCGATAGTGGCATTCCGGTCAAGCGGGCCCGCTCGAGGTTCACCTGCCTCGCCGGCGGGGTCGAAGCGGCAACGGTGTCGATGTCCTGGACGACGAACAGGTCGTCGGCGCGCTTCCACAGATAGAGAGCTGCGGCCATCTGGAGCGCACCGAACACGACACTCGGTTCACCGAAGAAGATGTTGTCGAAGGGGGCGATCCGGGCCAGCGGCCACGTCATGGACATGACCAGTCCCATGATGAAGAGGATCGTGCCGTTGGATCCCAAAGCCAACGCGAAGCCGGCCGGCGAGAACGGAGTTCCCTTGAGCAAGTGCCTTGCGAGCAAGACGACAAGAACCAAGCCGGTGCCTGCACAGAGAGACATCACCGTGTTGTACGTAGGGATGTTGACCCAGTCGATCTTCATCGTGGCTCCTTCGGGCGGTGACCCCAAGCACCTGACCGCCGAAGGCTACTCGCTTCCCGACCGCACGCTGGCCCCAGCGGACCTTTCCTGAGGGTTGTCAACGGCGTCCGCGGTCGTGCCCGGCCGCCAGCGGACGAGACGGGGAAGCCGGTATGCGCTCGTGGCAGGCCGAGGGTGACTTCGGCGCCGACGACGGTCCGGCCACCGCGCGGACGGTACCTAGGTCGGGGGACGCCGTGGGGGCACCCCGTCGACCTCGTCGGAGACCCTCGTCGGTCAGCCCTTGACGCCGCCCTCGTTCGCGCCACGGATGAAGTAGCGCTGGAGGGAGAAGAAGAGCACGGCGACGGGGATGGTCGTCAAGAGGGCGGCGGCGAGCTTGATGGGGTACTTGGTCCCCGCCCCGAGCTGCCCGCTGGTCAGCGACGCCAGGCCGGTGACGAGGGTCTGCTTGTCAGCGGTGCCCTGCGTGACGACGAGGAAGTGCGAGAACTCGTTCCAGGAGCCCTGGAAGGCGAGGATGGTCAAGGTGATGAGGGCCGGTCTGGACATGGGCAGCACGACCGCCCAGAAGGTGCGGAAGATCGACGCGCCGTCCATCCGGGCCGCCTCCTCGATCGAGATCGGGATGGTGTCGAAGAACTGCTTCATGATGAAGACCCCGGCCGCGTCGACCATGAGCGGGAGGATCATCGCCGTGTACGTGTTGTAGATCCCCAGGTAGTTGACCATGAGGAACTTGGGAACGAGCAGAGCGACACCGGGCACCGCCATGACACCAAGCAGCGACGCGAAGACGAGTCCGCGGCCACGGAAGTGGAGCCGGGAGAGGGCGTACCCCGCGAGGCTGTCGAAGAACACCCGTGCGACCGTGACGGTGACCGAGATCATGACCGAGTTCTTCAGCCACGTCGGCAACGGGACGGCGTCGGCGCCACGGCCGAAGATCGAACGCCAGGCGTGCATCGAGATGGGGTTCGGGATTAGCGACATCGGATGGCTCGCCGCGCCGGGATCGGCCTTGAACGACGTCGCGATCTGGATGAAGAACGGGTAGAGGAACATCACCGCGAAGATGGCGAGCGCGGCATACGCGATGATCTGTCTCGTGGGGCTGGTGCGGGCCTTCATGAGCGCGCTCCCTTGCGGCGAGCGACGAAGGGCAGCAGAGGCTTGCGCTCGTCCTTGTCGGAGAGTGCCCGGCGCTGCGCCCACGTCAGGACGACGATGATGAGGAAGACCACGAACGCCATGGCGGCGCCCGACCCGTAGTGGAAGTTCGTGAACGACTGCTGGTAGCTGAGGAACGCCGGGGTCAGGGTCGTGCCGTTGGGGTTGCCGCCGCCCATGACGTAGATCTGGTCGAAGACCTGCCACGTACCGATGAGGCCGAGGGTGAGGACGAGGAAGATCGTCGGCTTGATCATGGGCAGGGTGACGAAGCGGATGCGCTGCAAGGACGAGGTGCCATCGAGCGC
>JAJXUB010000128.1 GCA_021783215.1 Actinomycetes bacterium
TTCGCGTTGCCGCGGACATCTCCTCTCGCTGTGCGACCGAGCCGGCTACTCCCCTACGGTGACCTTCCAGACGGAGGACTACGTCGCGGTCCTCGGTCTCGTCGCCGAAGGCCTCGGCGTTGCCCTCGTGCCGGACCTCATCCTCGGCGCGGTCCCCCATCCCGGCGTCTGCGTGGTCCCCATCCACCCGTCGTCACGTCGCCACATCGTCGCCGTGACGACACCCGACCTGCGGCGGGTGCCGGCGGTTGCCGCCACCGTCGACGCCCTCGTGGAGAGCGCCCAGCTCGCCCAAGCCCGCGCTGCCGGCTGAGCCTGCTCTCCTCCTACTTCGCGAGCCCCGCGATGAGGTTGATCGTCGCCGCGACGATGACCGTCCCGAAGACGTAGGACAGGATGGTGTGGAACAGGATGATCCGCCGCATCGCCGGGGTGTGCACGTCCGTGTCGGACACCTGGTACGTCATCCCCAGGGTGAACGCGAGGTACGCGAAGTCCGAGAACCTCGGCTCCGACCTCGTGTTGAAGTCGACGCTGTCGGACTCGGAGTTGTAGTAGTGCCGTGCATAGCGCAGCGTGTACGTCGCGTGGATGAGCAGCCAGGCCGTCGCGACCGTGGCGATCGTCACGGCGCTCTCGAACCCCTTGTCCTGGCTGCTGCCACCGATCAGCATCGTCGCGATGCCGCCGAGGCTGGCGATGGCCGCGGCGATGACGACGATGTCCGTGCCGGCCCGTGCGGCGGGCATCCTCGACACGTATGCCCGTGTCTCGGCGACGTCGGCCCTGAGGACGGCCACCAGCAGCGGCAGCGCGAAGGCCAGGCCGCCGGCGACGTACCCCAGGAGGGCGTGGGCGCTGACGCCCTCCTGGACGGGGACGGGGACGAGGAGGCCGGCGAGCACCCCGGCGACAAGCGCGAGCCCCAGCCGCACCCAGATGCGGAGCTGGCGGCGGCGCGCGGCCTCACCGGCGGTCACGACTGGCACGTCACCCATTGTCGGCACCTCCCCTCGTCCGAGGGGCTAGGCACGACGAAGCTTCTCCTGGATCCGTGCCTGCAGCCGCATCTGCGCCGTCGCGAGACGCGTCAGGGTCTCCTGGATCTCCTTGAAGGGCTTCCGGGCCAGCTCGGCCTGGAGGAGCTCGCCTTCGGTCTCCATGACCCACAGACGTGCGTAGTAGAGCGAGTCCTCGGCCAGATGCGCCATGACGACCATCCCGGTCAGAAGTGGGTGGTTGTTCGTGACGTTCGTCCCTCTGCTCACCCCGTGCTCGAGCTCCACGGCGAGGGCATACCGGAACTCCCAGATGTGGCCGAGGCATGGCTTCCCGTTGAACCGCGTTCCCGCCGGCAGGAAGTCGTTGAGGAGGTTCGGTGACGGCGCGTCGTCGTCCGTGGGCCGGATGCGGCCGGTGCGCACGAACAGCTTCAGGGCCGAGAGGATGAGGACGGCCTCGTCCTCGGGCACGATCTGAGCGCCGTCGGGATCGGTGGGGGCAATCTGGGGGAGCCGCATCGCACCCCAGTTGCGCCCCCGGGCAAACCCCAGGGTCCGGCAGAAGTGGCCGACCTGCTCCCGTGCGAGGAAGTCGAGGTCGACGTCCTCACCCGCGCTGAAGCGGGTGAGGACGTCGACGACATAGCCGACGAGGTCGTCCGAACGAGCCTCGCGCGCGACGGCGTCCGCGTAGGTCTCGAACGTCCGCGCCCGCCCGCGCGGCACCGGTTACCAGACCCGACGGCGGGTCCCGCCGATCGGTACGAGGTTCAGGACGATGCCCAGGATGATGAGGATGATGCCGATGATTTTGAGGACCGAAAGGGAGCTGACGAGCAGTCCGAGAATGAGAAGGACGACACCAAGGACGATCATGTGAGTTCACGCCTTTCCGTGCAGGTGGAGTGGCCCGTCGTTCGCCGGGCCACGGCTGTGCGTGGTGCTACGTGCTGCCAACGGGCTCAGGCTAGCCCGTCGCGGTCGACCCGTGCCTCATCGACGGTCGTCCCGGTGTTCGGGTCGGTCTGGGTCACGCGCCGCGACCGGACGCCGCCACCGCTGCGCAGCGCGAAGGACAGGACGATGGCGAGCAGACCGGCGCCCATGAAGATCCAGCCGACCATCGTCAGGTCAACGCCGCTGATGGAGCTGTGCAGCGCGAAGGTGAGGATGGCGCCGATGACGAGAAGGACGATACCGAGACCCACGTACATAGGAACTCACTCCCATCGCTCGGGTGCGGCCGACGGCCAACACGGTGGGTCCAACGTAGGAGCGGTGGCGGAGGCGTCGCTACACCCGAAAGGGTGGCTGCCCCGCGCGCTCGGGTGGATGCGGCCGTGACCGTCTCACCCCTTCGGAGGTAGACGGTGTCCCTATGGTGTACATGTGAAGCCTGCCATCCGGGTGGCCATCGTCAACGACTACGAGGTCATCGTCCGCGGCGTCGCCGAGATGTTCCGCAACTACGAGGACCGGGTCGAGGTCGTCGAGCTCGATGCGCGCACCCCCGTCTCGACGCCCGTCGATGTCGCGCTCTACGACACGTTCGCCCAGGGCCACACCGATCCGGCGAGAACCCGCGAGATCCTCGGCAACGGCCGTGTCCGCCGGCTGGCCATCTACACGTGGGACTTCGTCCCCCGTCTCGCGACGGAGAGCCTCGCGGCCGGCGCGTCGGCCTACCTGTCGAAGTCCATGCCGGCCGAGCAGCTCGTCCGCGCCGTCGAGAAGGTCCACGAGGGTCAGCGGTTCGTCTCACCGATCCCCGGTCGGACGACGCCGCCGGCCGGGTCCTGGCCGGCACGCGAGGAGGGGCTCACGCCGCGAGAGTCCGAGGTCCTCTGCCTCATCGCACAGGGCATGAGCAACCAGGACATCGCGGCCCGCACGGCTCTGTCGATCAACTCGGTCAAGTCCTACATCCGGACGGCGTACCGGAAGATCGGCACGACGAGCCGCACCCAGGCGGTCCTCTGGGGGATCGAGCACGGGTTGCGCCCGGACCGCGTCCGGATCGATCCGTCCGACGTTGCCGTGACGACCTAGCGCTCCGCGGAGACGCCGACGCCGTCTGGTCCGTCGACGACGGCCACCGTCCCGCGCTGGTCGGTGCGCCAGACGATGAAGCCGGCCCGTCGCAACGTCGTCAGGGTCGACGGCGCCGGATGGCCGTACGTGTTGCCGGCCCCGACACTGACCAGGGCGACCGGGGCCCTCGCCCAGTCGATGAGCGTCGGGTCCCCGTTCGCGCTTCCGTGATGGGCGACCTTGACGACGTCGAACCCGCCCGCCGGGACGGCGCCCGGGGTGGTCTGGAGCTCACGAAGCACCTGTCGGCCCGCCTCCCGCTCGACGTCACCGAGGAGCAGGGCGTCCACGGATCCGGCCGTCACGGTGAGTACGACGCTCGCGTTGTTGGGGACCGAGCCGCTGTCGACCCGTCGAGCGGGCCACCAGACATGCGCCGTCACGGCTCCAACCCGGATCGTGTCGCCGGCCCACACCGGCTGGAGCCGGATGCCGCGCGTCCGGGCCCAGGTCGCCACGCGCTCGGCCCGGTCCGGCGGGTCGGCGACCGGCGAGACGAGGACGACGGCCGTGGGCCACCGCTGGAGGACCGCAGGGAGCCCGTCGACATGGTCGGCGTGGAAATGTGTGAGGACGATCCCGTCGAGGCTGCGGACGCCCAGCCCGACGAGACAGCGGACCACGGCCGCGGGGTCGGGGCCCGCATCGACGAGCAGCGCGCTCGATGGGCCGGACCGCACGGCGATGGCATCGCCCTGCCCGACGTCGCACGCGACGACCTCCCAGCCCTGAGGCGGCCACGTCAGCCAGCGCGTCGGGAGGAGGAACAGGACGGCGAGAGCGACACCGAGGACGCCGATGACGGGACTCCTCGCGACGGCGCCCATCCACCAGCGACCGGTGAGCACCGCGCCGAGGAGGAGGGCGGCGAGGGTGAACGCGCCGCGCGCGTCCTTGGGCCACGGGACGCTTCCCCAGGGCACCGCGGCGAACCGCCGGGCGACCCACGCGATCGCCTCCGTCGGCAGGCCGCCCGCCCAGGCGGGGACACACGCAACGGGGACGGAGACCGCGCCGACGGCCGCCGCGAGGACACCGGCGATCGTCGCGGGCCCGACGAGGGGAGCGACGATAGCGTTGGCGAGGATCCCGACGACGGAGACCGACCCCTGGAGCACGACGATGAGGGGGGCCGTCATGAGCTGGGCAGCCGCCGGGATGGCGAGGAGCTCGCCGATCCCGTGGGCCCGTGCCGGCATCCGGGCATCGATGGCCACGCCCCACGGTCGGACGAAGACGAGCAGTCCCAGGCAGGCCAGGCTCGAGAGGGCGAACCCGAACGAGCGGGCGAGCCACGGGTCCCACGTGAGCAGGACGAGGAGAGCGCCGGCAAGGACGGGCAGCCCACCCCGGAACCGGGACCCGAGCCGTCCCGCGAGGCCGATGCTCCCCATGACGGCGGCGCGCAGGACGCTCGGCTCCGGCCGTGCGAGGACGACGAACCCCAGGACGGCGAGGATCCCGATGACGGGGCGGGCCCGCGCGCGGACGCCCGTGCGTCGGCATACAAGCAGGACCGCGGCGAGCACGAGGCTGACGTTCTCACCGCTGACGGCGCAGAGGTGGGTCATCGACGTCGCCTTCATCGCGTCGGTCAGCGACTGCGGCGTCGCGGAGGTGTCCCCGATGACAAGCCCCGGCAGCAGGCCGCGCGCATCGGCGGGGAGCGAGGCGGTGGCCGCCCTCAGCCCGGCCCGGAGCCGTTCGGCTGCCCGTTCGGCCCACCCCGCCGGCGAGGTGACGAGCGGGTCGGTCAGCGGGAACAGCTGGGCGGCCTCCGCCGCGGCCGGGTCCGCGCGTGCGAGCCGGCCGCTGACGGCGACCCCTTCGTGCCAGAGGAGCCCGGACCACGCCTGACCGCCCAGGACGAGGACCGTCGCCGAGACGTCACGGCGTATGCCGCGCGCCACG
>JAJXUB010000129.1 GCA_021783215.1 Actinomycetes bacterium
CATCTGCTGCTCGCCGCCGGACAGGGTGCCCGCGACCTGACGCCGGCGTTCCAAGAGCCGCGGGAAGAGGTCGAAGACCCGGTCGAGGTCCCGCTTGACGGCATCCGTCTTGCGGTCGCGGCGGGCATACGCGCCCATGTTGAGGTTCTCGTCGACCGTCATCCCGACGAAGCAGCCGCGGCCCTCGGGGGACTGCGCGATGCCGAGCACGGGGCGCTCGTGGGCCGGCGTGTGGGTGATGTCGACCCCGTCGAAGAAGATCGTCCCCTCGCGCACGGTGCGCAGCCCCGAGACGGTCTTCATCGTCGTCGTCTTGCCGGCGCCGTTGGCGCCGATCAGGGTGACGACCTCGCCCTCGTCGACGTGGAAGCTGATATCGCGGATCGCCTCGATCCGGCCGTAGTTGACGCAGAGCCCGCGGACGTCAAGAAGCATCCTCGTCAACTCCCAGGTAGGCGGCGATGACGGCGGGGTTGTCCTGGATCTCCGCGGGTGTCCCCTCGGCGATCTTTCGGCCGAACTCGAGGACGACGATGCGGTCGGTCGCGCCCATGACGAGCTTCATGTCGTGCTCGATGAGCAGGACGGTGTATCCCTGGTCGCGGATCTCGTGGATGAGGTCCATCAGCTTGGCCTTCTCCGCCGGGTTGAACCCCGCCGCGGGCTCGTCGAGGCAGACGAGCTTCGGGTTGGTCGCCAGGGCGCGGGCGATCTCGAGGCGGCGCTGGTCGCCGTAGGGGAGGTTGCGGGCCAGCTCGTTGGACCGGCGCTGCAGGCCCATGAAGGCGAGCAGATGCTGGGCGCGCTCGTATCCCTCGGCCTCCTCGTGCCGGTGCTTGGGGGAGCGCAGCAGGGCGCCGACGATCCCCGTCGTGTGGTGGGCGTCGGCGCCGACCATGACGTTCTCCAGCGCCGTCATGTTGCTGAACAGGCGGATGTTCTGGAACGTCCGGGCGATCCCGAGCCGGGTTATCTCGAACCGCTTGCGGCCCTTGAGCGGTTCGCCGAGGAACCGGACGTTGCCCGACGTCGGCTGGTAGACGCCCGTCATGACGTTGAAGCACGTCGTCTTGCCCGCGCCGTTGGGCCCGATGAGCCCGAGGATCTCACCCGTGTTGATATGGAAGCTGACATGGTCCAGGGCCGTGACCCCGCCGAAGGTCAACGTGACGTCGTCGACCTCGAGCATGCGACCCTGCGGCGCCGCCGCGTCCTCGACGCTGATGTCGACCGTCGGGTCGATCGGGGCCGACGAGTGCGGCGACGGTGGGGGCAGGACCGGTGTCGGATGCCGCCTCCGCGACATCCGGCCACCGGCGAACTGCTCGGGAACTCGGCGCCCCTCGTCTGCGTCAGGCATGGGTCACCCCTTCCTCGAGGACTTCCTCTGTCTCGTCCGCGGCGATGGCCCGGATCCTGCGTCGAGGCGGGAGAAGCCCCTGGGGACGGAACACGGCGAGGAGGATGAGGGCGATGCCGAAGAGCAGGTAGCGGGCGTCGGACAGGAAGCGGAACCGCTCCGGCAGCCAGATGAGCAGCGCGGCCGCGGCGACGACGCCCCAGCGGTTGCCCTGGCCGCCGACGACGACCATGGCGACGAACAGGGACGAGTAGATGATCGTGAAGTTGTCGGGGTTGACGAACCCCTGTCTCGCCGCGAACAGGGTGCCGGACAGCCCGCCGATGGCCGCGCCCATCGCGAAGGCGAGCAGCTTGAACCGGAAGGTCGGCACCCCCATGAGCTCCGCGGCGTCCTCGTCCTCACGGGTGGCCTCCCACGACCGCCCGACGCGGCTGTTCTGCATGAGCCAGTCGAGGAAGAGGATGACCAGCAGCACGCTCAGGGCGAGCCAGTAGTACGGCGTCGCGTCCGTGACGGAGAACTTGAGGAAGGTCGACGACGCCGTCGGGTCGACGAGCGGGACCGCGCCGTTCCAGACCAGATGCGGGATGCTGAACAACGAGACGCTCGGGGGGGTCGGCAGGTTCGAGATGCCTGCCGCGCCACCGAGCCAGCTCGTGTTGACGAGGACGAGGCGGATGATCTCGCCGAAGCCGAGGGTGACGATGGCGAGGTAGTCGCCGCGGACCCGCAGCGTGGGGGCGCCGAGCAGCACCCCGGAGATCATCGTCACGGCGATGGCGGCGGGGACGCACAGGAGCCACGGGATGTGGCCGTGGGCGGAGCCGAGGACGGCGACCGTGAAGGCGCCCACCGCGAAGAAGCCGACGTACCCGAGGTCGAGCAGTCCGGCATACCCGATGACGATGTTGAGCCCGACGGCGATGATCGCGTACATCGCCATCGAGAAGAGGACGGACGCGAAGTCGGAGTCGACCGTCGTCAGCCCGGGCGGGTTGATGATCGGCAGGAGGTAGACGAGCATCACGAGGACGACGAGGACGGCGAGCCGGGTGCCCTTCGGCAGGGTCGAGAAGCGGTCACGGAACCTCGTGACGAACGAGCCGAGGGTTCTCATGCGCGGGCCTTCCCGAGGCTCTCACCGAGTAGGCCGGTGGGGCGGAACAGGAGGATGACGACGAGAAGGACGAAGGCGACGACGTCCTTCCACTGCGTCCCGACGATGGCCGAGCCGTAGTTCTCCGCGACGCCGAGGACGAAGCCGCCGAGGAGCGCGCCCCGGAGGTTGCCGATGCCGCCGAGGACCGCGGCCGTGAAGGCCTTGACGCCGAGGATGAAGCCGGCGTTGTACCGGGTCGCGCCGATCTTCAGCAGGTAGAGCATGCCGGCGACGCCGGCCATGGCCCCCCCGATGAAGAACGTGATGCGGATGACGCGGTCGCGGTTCACGCCCATGAGGGCCGCGGCCTCGGGGTCCTGGGCGACGGCTCGGATGCCGCGCCCGAGGCGGGACCGTCGCACGAACTGGTCGAGGGCGACCATCATGACGATCGAGCCGACGAGGACGATGACATCGACCTTCTGGACGCCGTAGCCGCCGATGTGGAGCACGACCCCGTTGGTGAGGAAGGCCGGCATGACCCCGTTCTCACGGGGACGCCCGACGTAGGCCTGCATCTGCGCGTCCAGCCCGAGCCAGTGGAACGGCTTGTCGCGCAGCCCCATGAGCTCGGAGAGGGTGTACGACGCGCCGATCGCCGAGATGAGGGCGATGAGCGGGGGAGCGTTGCGCCGTCGCAGCGGCCGGTAGGCGAAGAGCTCGAGGAGCAGCGCGATGGTCGAGGACACGGCGACCGCGGCGGCGGTCGCGAGCAGGAGGTACCCCACCGTGCCGGCCAGACCCGCGGGATGGGCGTTGACCGCCGTGAGCACCCAGACGGCCGCCATGCTGCCCCACATGAAGACGTCGCCGTGGGCGAAGTTGATCAGCCGCAGGACGCCGTAGACGAGGGTGTATCCGAGGGCCACGAGCGAGTACACGGCACCGATCGCGAGACCGGTGATCGTCAGCTCCCAGAAGTGGTGGATGAGCAGGTTCATGCATGTCCCATCGGCGGGTCCTCGTTGTGGTGCGCGAGCCTAGCGGAGTCGTATCGGAAACAGGATGACGGCGGCCGGGGGAAACCCGGCCGCCGTCATCGGCTGTGTTACTTGATCTCCTGGTCCGCGACGATCTTGCCGCCGGTGACCTTGTACGCCCACACGGAGACCTCCGCGGGTTCGCCGTTCGCGAGGAACTTCACGCGCTTCGTGACGCCCTGCTTGTCGTACGAGGCGATCCAGGCGTTCATGGCCGCGTTCGTCGTCTTGCCGGCAGCGATGCCGTCGAGGAAGACGTTCGCCGCGTCGAAGGCCTCGGCGGAGTAGGTCGCCGGGTCGGAGTTGAACTCCGCCTTGTAGGCCGCCGAGAAGCCTGCGGCCTTGTCCGGAGGCAGGCAGGGGCACGTGAGGATCGTGCCCTCAGAGGCCGCGCCGGCGGCCTTGATGTAGCCGTCGTCCTTGACGCCGTCGGCGGCGACGAAGGTGCCCTTCCACCCGGCCGCCCGCAGCTGCTTGACGAGCAGGCCGGCCTCCGCGTAGTAGCCGCCGTAGAAGAGGGCGTCCGCGTTGGCGGCGGTCACCTTGGCGACGGTGGCGGAGAAGTCCGTCTGCTTCTGCTGGACGGTGTCGTCGCCGGCGTGCGTGCCGAGCTTCCCACGGACGATGTCCGCCAGGCCCTTGCCGTACTCCGAGGCGTCGTCGACGACGAAGACGGTCTTCGCCTTGAGGATGTCGGTGATGTACTTCGCCGCAGCCGGACCCTGGGTGGCGTCGTTGCCGAGGATGCGGTGGAAGACCTTCCACCCGTTCGTCGACAGCTTGGGGTTCGTCGCCGAGGCGCTGATGAGGTTGAGGCCCGCGCTGTTGAAGATGGGGTCGGCTGCCTTCGACTCACCGGAGAACGCCGGGCCGACGATCCCGATGAGCTTCTTGTCCTTGACCGCCTCGCTGGCGAGGCCCGGCGCGACGGACGGGTCGCCCTGGCTGTCGAACGTCTTGAGCGCGACCTTGCAGTCGGCGTGCTTCTTGTTGTACTCGTCGACGGCGAGCTGCACGCCCTGCTTGATGTTGATGCCGAGGTTGGCTGCGTCACCGGTCAGGGCGCCGAAGAAGCCGACCTCGAGACCGCACGCGCTGGAGCTCGTGCTGTTGGTGCTCGCGGTTCCGCAGGCACCGAGAACGAGCGCCGCCGTCGCTAGCGCGGCGCCGAACTTGAACTCTCTTCTCACGGGAGCCTTCCTGAGTATTTTGCGTGGCCGAGCGGACAGACCGCCCGAGCGCGTCGTGGTTGGGACGTGCGGGTCACATTAGGGCCTGCGGGGCGCCGCGTCAGTGCCGTGCCCACGATCCTGAGCAATTCGTTATACGGGGGTCCGTGCTCGGGACGAGGGGGCGGGGTCGCCGCGCGGGACGGAACGGGACGCTCGCCAAGGCACGCCCCAGAAAGGCGGCATACGATGCGGGACACACAACGGCCGGGACGGAAGGCGGATGGTGTGATGGCGGTTCGAGAGC
>JAJXUB010000130.1 GCA_021783215.1 Actinomycetes bacterium
ACCTCCACCTGCTCGCCAACCAGCCGGCGATCGGCGGCGGTGAGGTCATGCTCCTGGCGATGGCGGACGCGGCGAAGGTTCTCGGCGTCCCCGTCACCGTCGTGGCGCCGACGGGCGAGACCGCGCAGGCTGCGCGGGCGAACGGGCATCCCGTCGACGTCATCGGGGGCCGCACACGTCGGGGCTATCTCCTGTCGCTGGCCCGGTGGCGGCCGCTGCCCGAGTCGATGACGTGGTGCGTGGGTCTCCTCCCGGCGGTTGCGACAGCCGGACGGGCGCGCCGAGTCGTCCACGTGCACCAGGAGGCACAGAGCGCCTCCCAGCGCCTCGCGGTCCGCAGCGCCCGTGTCGGCGCCCTCGCGACCGTCGTACCATCGAGCGCCCTTGCGTCGGAGATCCCCGGCGCTCGGGTCATGTGGAACTGGACCGGTGAGATCCCCCGGACGGCGACCCCCCGGCGCGTCCAGGGTCCGCTGCGGGTCGGCTTCAGCGGTCGGCTCAGCACCGCTAAGGGCTTCGACATGCTCTGCGCCGCGATCGGCCTCATGGACGCGGAGCATCGAGGCGGAGTCGAGCTCGTCGTGGCCGGCGACGACCGGTTCGTCCCCCTCGCGCAACGTCAGGCCGCGGTGGACGCGATCCGCCCGATCGCCCACCTGGTGCGACGACTCGGCTGGGTCCGACGAGAGCGGTTCCTCGGCCAGGTCGACATCGTCGCCGTGCCGTCCGTCTGCCTCGAAGCCTTCGGGCTCGTCGCCACGGAGGCGATGGCCGCCGGGGTCCCGCTCGTCGTCAGTGATGCGGGGGCTCTGCCGGAGGTCGTCGGCCCGGGCTACCCATGGATCGTGCCCAAGGGCGATCCCGCGGCATTGGCCGAACGCCTCTGGGATGTCGCGCACCGGACCGACGACGAGGTCGTCGACGCAGCCCGCGCCCGGTGGGAGCACGAGTTCTCACCTCGGGCAGGCACGCGGCGGTTCGCGGCGGTGCTGTCCGGCTTGGGCGTCGAGCTCGCGCCCGAGACGCTCCCATGACGCGCGCGAGCGTCGTCGTCCCGAGCCGTGCAGGCGCCCGCCGGCTCCCGCGCCTCCTCGACGCGTTGGCGGCCCAGACCTTCACGGACGTCGAGGTCATCGTCGTCCTCGACGGCGACATCGACGCCAGCGCCTCAGCCCTCGCAGATCACGCGTTTCCGGCCCGCGTCATCGAGCTCCCGGAGAACCGCGGCCGTGCGGCCGCCCTCAACGCCGGCTTCGCGGCCGCGACGGGCGAGATCCTCATCCGCTGCGACGACGACCTCGAACCGGGACCGGAATGGGCGGCGGCCCACGTGCGTCGCCACAGCGGGCCGACGGTCGGCGTCGTGGGCTTCTGCGCCGACGTCGTTCCCGACGGGGCCTACGCACGGGCGTATGGGGACCGGCGGACCGACCGCCTGCGCGCCATGACTTCGCAGATGTCGGGCACCGAGGGGGCCTGGCGGCTCTGGGGCGCCAACGTGTCGGTGGACCGCTCGACCTGGGAACGGGTCGGGCCCTACGACACGCGGTTCCGCGCATACGGCTGGGAGGACGTCGAGTGGGGCTACCGCCTGCACCTCGCGGGCATCCCGATCGTCCTCGAGCCGGCGGCCGAAGCCCGGCATCTCGCCGCATCGACCGACGTCGCGACGCGCGCTGCCCGGGCGTTCGACGCCGGTGCCGCGCGGCAGACGTTCGAGGCCAAGCACGGGAGAGGCTCGTCCGGACCGGCCGCTCCGACCGGCGGCGCATGGGCGAGGGCGGTGTCCGCCGCCGGGCGGCATCTCGACCGCGACCGGACGAGCCGGCTGGGCCGGCTCGTCGACCGCGCCCTACCACGGGTGCCCGCCGACATCGGGGAGAAGCTGGCCGCCTTCGTCGTCGAGTCCGCCTCCGTGGGAGGCTTCGCCACGACAGGGGAACATGGCCGCAGGACCGGCCGGGAGAGGACGAACGAGCCATCATGACCACCGCGCTCATCACCGGCATCACCGGTCAGGACGGCCCCTACCTCGCCGAGCTCCTGCTCTCCAAGGGATACGACGTCCATGCCGTCATCCGGGGACAGAACAACCCGAAGCTGCCGATGGTGCGGGCGACGGTCCCGGACGTCATCCTGCATACGGGCGACCTGACCGACATCACGAGCCTCGTCCGCGCCGTCGACGCCAGCCAGCCGGACGAGGTCTACAACCTCGGTGCGATCTCCTACGTCGCGTGGTCGTGGGACAACCCGCACGTGACGACGAACGTCACCGGCCACGGCGTCCTCAACATGCTCGACGCGATCCGCCTCCACGCCGGCGACGAGGCGAACCGGGTGCGGTTCTACCAGGCGAGCAGCAGCGAGATGTTCGGCAAGGTCCAGGAGGTCCCGCAGCGGGAGTCGACCCTGCTGTGGCCCCGCTCCCCCTATGGGGTGTCCAAGGTCTTCGGCCACTACATGACGATCAACTACCGCGAGTCCTACGGGATGCACGCGAGCTCCGGGATCCTCTTCAACCACGAGTCCCCGCGCCGGGGGCCGGAGTTCGTCACGCGGAAGATATCCATCGCCGTCGCCCGGATCAAGCTCGGGCTCCAGGACACGCTCGCGCTGGGCAACCTGGACGCGCGCCGCGACTGGGGCTACGCCGGGGACTACGTCGAGGCGATGTGGCGGATGCTCCAGCAGCCGCACGGTGACGACTACGTCGTCGCGACAGGGGTCACGCACTCGATCCGTGACGTCCTCGATGTCGCCTTCCGGCACATCGGCGTCGAGGACTGGTCGCGCCACGTCACCCAGGACCCGCGGTTCATGCGGCCCGCCGACGTCGAGGAGCTCCGCGGGGACGCCACGAAGGCCCGCGAGGTCCTCGGCTGGGAGCCCAACGTCGGCTTCGAGGAGCTCATCGACATGATGGTCGAGAACGACCTGTCCGAGCAGAGCGTCCAGGCGCGCTGACGGCATACGGACCCGACACGAATGCCACCGCGGACCGCTCTCATCACCGGCATCTCCGGCCAGGACGGCAGCTATCTCGCCGAACGGCTCGTCGGCGAGGGCTGGGACGTCCATGGGCTCGTCCAGACCGTCGACGACCGCCCGTGGCGTCCGGACGGGGTGAGCCTCCACGAGGGCGACCTCGGCGACGGCGACGGCCTCCGGCGGCTTGTCGCGGCCGTGGGGCCCGAGCACGTGTACAACCTCGGCGGCATCACATCGGTCGCCCTGTCCTGGCGGGAACCCGAGCGGACCGCGCGGGTCACCGGCCTGGCCGCGCTCATCCTGCTCGACGCCGCCTGGGAGCTGCAGGAGACCTCGGGCCATCCCGTCCGCTTCGTCCAGCCGTCCTCGGCGGAGATCTTCGGCCAGCCCGAGACGGCCCCCCAGGACGAGAGGACGCCGGTCGCGCCGGTGACTCCCTACGGCGCCGCGAAGGCGTTCGCCCACCATGCCGTCGGGGTCTACCGCGGCCGCGGGCTCCATGCGTCGAACGCCATCCTCTACAACCACGAGTCTCCGCGCCGCGGTGAGGGTTTCGTCACCCGCAAGATCACGATGGGCGCGGCTCGGGTCGCCGCCGGCGACCTCGCGCCGCTGCGGATGGGCAACCTGGATGCCCGCCGCGACTGGGGGTGGGCGCCGGACTACGTCGACGCCCTCGTCCGGATGGCGGCGCACGAGGTGGCGGGTGACTACGTCGTCGCGACGGGGACGTCGCACACGGTCCGCGACTTCGTCGCGGCGGCCTTCGCGGCCGCCGGCGTACCGGACTGGGAGCGGCATGTCGTCATCGACCCGGCGTTCTACCGGCCCGTCGACGCGGCCCAGCTGGTCGGCGACGCCGGCCGGGCACGCTCCGAGCTCGGCTGGGCGACGACGAAGACCTTCGAGGAAGTCGTCGCCGCCATGGTCGCCGCCGACCGAGCTCGGCCGGGCGCCTGAGCCCGGGTGGCGCCGCCCCGTGGCGTCGAGGCTCAGGCGCCCGACTGCCACCGGTCGACGACGTCGAGGATCTCGCCGAGCTCGTGCACCGTCGCGTCGGGGGTGTCGGCGACGTCGACGACCTGGTCCGGCGGGAGGTCGCTGTGGGGAATCCAGATGGCGCGCAGACCGGCGCGGTGGGGTCCGAAGACGTCCTCGTAGAGCCGGTCACCGACGTAGACGGTGTTCGCGGGGTCGGCATCGACCGCCGCGCAGGCCGCGCGGAACGCCTCGGGGGCGGGCTTGACATGGTCGATCTCGCTCGAGTAGACATCGCCGTCGATCAGGTCGAGCACGCCGTCTCGCTCGAAGAGGCCACGGTGGTAGTCGCGCGGCCAGATCGTGTTGGAGAGGATGCCGATGCGAGCCCCTCTGTCCCGCAGCCCTTCCCACAGCGGCCTCACGCCCGGGTCGGTCCACGTGTGCGGCTCCCAGAACCGCCGGTATGCCGCGAGGGCGAGCAGGGCGCGGTCGTGGCCCGGGTCGACGCCGGCCTCGCGGAGGATGGCGTCGATGTCCGCCGACGCGTGGGTGTCACGGCCGCGCGCCCAGGCGCGGGCCTCGGCGGCCATGATCCGCTCGCCGAGGTCGTGGGCGGCGCGTACGTCGCCGGGATCGACGTCCGGGGAGCTGAGTGGGACCCCGTGGATCTCACGGGCGTAGATGCGCCACTGTTCGCCGAGGTCGACCGTGTGCCAAGGGGTCAGTGTCCCTCCCCAGTCGAAGACGACCGCGTCGACCCGCCGCTCGCCCGGCATACGCTCCCCTCCCTCCTCTCCCCTCCCTCCCCCTCCCTCCTTTCGTCGGCGGGGTGATAACGCGCGCTCTGCCGCGCGTTATCACCCCGCCGCCGAGGGGGGAACAGGCGACGCGGCCGTCGACGTCGAGCTCGACGTCGACGGCCGGCGCACCTCGGCGAGGATCTCCGCAAGGCCATCGCCCGCCGGCACATCCCGACGGCCGCCGGACTGCC
>JAJXUB010000131.1 GCA_021783215.1 Actinomycetes bacterium
GGCCGCCCGGCCCGCCAGCAGGACTCCCGTATGCGTGTCGCCGGCGCCGTTCGTGTCGACCGCCCGCTGGGGGAACCCGGGGACGTCGGCGACGACACCGTCGACGCACACGACGCAGCCGCGCTCCCCGTCGCGGACGACGGCGACGGCGCCGGGTCCGAGGCGCTGGGCGACCGCCTGCGCGGTCTCCGCGATGCCGGACCACCCGGTCAGTGCGGTCGCCTCCTCGGCGTTGGACGTCCACACAGCCGTCAGCCTCAGGACCCGGTCCCGCAGCGGCGCCGGCAGCCCGGCGAAGACGGCACCGGGGTCGAGCACGACCACGACACCGGGCGCGAGCGACTCGAGCCAGGCCACCAAGGGGTCGCGGGTCCGCCCGACGAGGCTGTAGCCGCTGACGCAGACGAGGTCGTCCGGCCGCGGGGCACTCGAGGCGAGGGAGCCGAGGCTGATGGTCCGCTCGGCGCCGAGCGTCGTGACGAAGGTCCGTTCGGCGCCGGGCTCGATCATGACGAAGCAGATCCCCGTGTCGAGGTCCGGCACGGCCGGCGCCGGCGTGGCGACGCCCTCGGCCGACAACACCGCGCGGATGACGTCCCCGTTGGGCCCGGTCCCGATCGACCCGGCGTGCACCGCCTCGGCCCCCTGTCGGGCGGCGGCGACGAGGATGTTCACCGCTCCCCCGGCATACCGGGCATAGCTCGTCGCCATGGCGTTCTGTCCCCGGGCCGGCAGGGCCGGGATCTCGACGACGACGTCGACGAGGGCCTGCGCGGTCACGATGACGCGCCCGGTCACGTCGCGACCCGCCCGGCCCCGTGGTCGACGACGCCGCTCGCGACACGCGGCTGCGGGACGAGCCAGATCGCCGCGACGCCGACGGCCTCGGCGCGTCCGGTGCTCATGGGCGGCCAGTATGCCGTCCCCGGGGCATGAGCGTCGGCATACGGTGGTCCGTATGCCGCCCCCCTCGCCGACCGCGTCCGACCCGCCGCGCTTCACCTCCGTCGACGACGTCCTCGCCCGGCTCGACGCCGTCGGCTACCTCGCCTCCGACGCCGTCGCGACGACGACGTTCCTCGCCGACCGGCTCGGCAAACCGCTCCTCGTCGAAGGTCCCGCCGGCGTGGGCAAGACCGAGCTCGCCAAGGCCGTCGCCGCGGCCACGGGCGCGCCGCTCGTACGGCTCCAGTGCTACGAGGGCGTCGACGAGGCGCGGGCGCTCTACGAGTGGAACCACGCCAAGCAGCTGCTGCGGATCACCGCGGGGCAGAGCGGCGGCCGACACGACGACTGGGACGAGGTCCGCGACGACATCTTCACCGACGAGTTCCTCCTCGCCCGGCCCCTCCTCACGGCGGTCCGCTCCCCCGAGCCGGTCGTCCTCCTCGTCGACGAGCTCGACAAGGCCGACGTCGAGATCGAGGGGCTGCTCCTGGAGATCCTCGGCGACTTCCAGGTCACCGTGCCCGAGATGGGCACCATCGAGGCGACGCACCGGCCCTTCGTCGTCCTCACCTCGAACTCGACCCGC
This sequence comes from Actinomycetes bacterium, assembly GCA_021783215.1. Taxonomy (GTDB): domain Bacteria; phylum Actinomycetota; class Actinomycetes; order Actinomycetales; family Dermatophilaceae; genus JAJXUB01. The sequence continues at coordinate 1,535 of JAJXUB010000131.1, forward strand.
GAGCTGTCCGAGGCACTGCGGCGCCGATGCCTCTTCCTCCACATCGACTACCCCGACGCCGAGCTCGAGGAGCGCATCGTCCGCCTTCGGGCGCCGGGTCTGGACGGCGCGCTCGCCGAGTCCGTCGTCCGGCTCGTCCGTCGGCTGCGGGACCTCAAGCTGCGCAAGTCCCCCTCGGTCGCCGAGACGATCGACTGGGCGAACACGCTCATCGCCCTCGGTGCCGACACGGGCGACCTGTCGGCCGCCGTCGTCCGGGACAACCTCGGGGTCCTCCTCAAGCACCGGGACGACATCGACCGTGCCGTCACCGCGCTCGACCTCGACCGCGACTGAGCCCGACATGACTGCGCCCGCCCGGACGCTCGACGCGCGGCTCGTCGGCTTCGCCCGCGCGCTGCGTCAGCATGGCGTCGTCGCCGGGACGAGCGAGGTCACCGACGCGGCGGCCGTCATGGTCGCCATCGGCCTGGAGGACCGGGAGCGGCTACGGGAGGGCCTCGCGGCCGCCCTCATGCGCCGCGCCGGCCAGCGGCCGGTCTTCGACGACTGTTTCGACGTGTGGTTTCCGTCGGCCGTCGGCAGCCGCACGGGGCTCGCGGACCCCACCAGGGCGCTCCGCACGCCCGGGGAACGGCGCGACCGGGCCGCCGAGCTTCGAGAGGAGCTGTCCGTCGCCCTCGCGACCGGGGACGCCGCCGCCCTCGAGCGCCTCGCCGCCAAGGTTGTCGCCGAGCTCGGGCGCCTTCCCAACGAGGCGACGACCGGCGCCTTCTCCGCACAGCAGGCCCTCGACGTGCTCAACCCGAGGACGGCCATCGCCGCGGCGCTGGCTCGGATGCAGGACGCGGCGCTGCAGCTGCCCGGCGGGAGCGGCGACGGTTCCGGTGGGAGCGGCGGCAGCGGTGCCGGCGTCGGCGGCGTGCCCCAGGGACGCGGGTTCGCGGACCGGTTCACGGCGGACGAGCTGCGCTCCGCGGTGGCCGCCTTCGTCCGCCGCGTCGAGGTCGAGACGCGGCGACGCAACGCCGAGGCGCGTGGCGCCGAGCGGGTCAGCCGGTATGCCGTCCGACGCCCGGTCGACTCGACCCCCTTCGTCCTCGCCGGGACTCTCGAGCTCGAGGAGCTTCGCCGGACGGTCACCCCGCTGGCCCGCAAGCTGGCAACCCGGATGGCCGCGCGTCGGCGCCACGCGACCCGCGGCGCCGTCGACATCCGCCGGACGCTCCGGCGCTCGATGGCGACGGGCGGGGTGCCGATGCGACCGGCCTACGTCCACCCGAAGCCGGCCCGGCCCGACCTGGTCCTCCTCTGCGACATGTCGGCGTCCGTCGCCGGGTTCTCGCGGTTCACCATCCTCCTCATGGAGGCCATGGCGGCCCAGTTCCGCCGGGTCAGGGTCTTCGGCTTCGTCAACGTCGTCGACGAGCTCACCGAGACCGTCGTCTCCGCGGCGCCCGGGGAGGACCTCGCCGCGGCCTTCACCGACACGGCCCGGATGACCCGCTGGCATCGCAGCTCCGACTACGGCACGGCGCTGCGCGACCTCGTCGACAACCACCTCGAGGCGGTCGGCCACCGGACGACGGTCCTCATCCTCGGCGACGCCCGGACCAACGGGACGGACCCGGCCTACGAGGCCCTGAGGACGGTCGTCGAGCGGGCCCGGCACGTCGTCTTCCTCAACCCGGAACCGGCGCGGACCTGGGGCTCCGGCGACTCCGTCGCGCACCGCTACGCCGAGATCGTCGACATGTACGAGTGCCGCGACGTCGACCAGCTGCGCCAGTTCGTCGGGCGCCTCATGCCGCTGTGACCAGGACCGGCGGCGGCCCTGCCCGGCCGTGCTGTCCAGGGGTCGCACCGGCGCCCCGACGGGACGAGGACGCCCGCTAGGCTCCCGGGCATGGCGCCAATCTCCAAGGTACTCATCGCCAACCGAGGCGAGATCGCCGTCCGTATCGCCCGTGCCTGCCGCGACGAGGGCATCGGCTCCGTCGCCGTCTACGCCGAGCCGGACCGCGACGCACTCCACGTGAAGGTCGCCGACGAGGCCTATGCCCTCGGCGGCTCGACCCCGGGGGACAGCTACCTTCTCCAGGACAAGCTCATCGAGGTGGCCCACCAGGCCGGCGCCGACGCCGTGCACCCCGGCTACGGGTTCCTCGCGGAGAACGCCCACTTCGCCAAGAAGGTCATCGACGCGGGGCTCACGTGGATCGGGCCCGGGCCCGACGCCATCGACGCCCTCGGCGACAAGGTCAAGGCGCGACACATCGCGCTGGCGGCCGACGCGCCGCTCGTGCCGGGCACGAAGGACCCGGTCGAAGGCCCCGACGAGGTCGTCGCCTTCGCCGAGGAGTTCGGCCTACCGGTCGCCATCAAGGCGGCCTACGGCGGCGGCGGGCGCGGGCTCAAGGTGGCGCGGACCATCGAGGAGATCCCGCACCTGTTCGAGTCGGCCGTCCGCGAGGCCGTCACGGCGTTCGGCCGCGGCGAGTGCTTCGTCGAGCGGTTCCTCGAGCGCCCGCGCCACGTCGAGACGCAGTGCCTCGCCGACCGGCACGGCAACGTCGTCGTCGTCTCGACGCGTGACTGCTCCCTCCAGCGGCGCAACCAGAAGCTCGTCGAGGAGGCGCCGGCGCCGTTCCTCACCGAGGCGCAGCACACCGAGCTGCTCCGGGCGAGCAAGGCGATCCTCAAAGCTGCGGGCTACGTCGGCGCCGGGACGTGCGAGTTCCTCGTCGCCCCCGACGGGCACATCAGCTTCCTCGAGGTCAACACGCGTCTGCAGGTCGAGCATCCGGTCACCGAGGAGGTCACCGGGGTCGACCTGGTCCGTCAGCAGTTCCGCATCGCCAACGGCGAGGCGCTCGACTTCGAGGACCCGGTGCCGCACGCGCACTCCATCGAGTTCCGGATCAACGGAGAGGACGCCGGCCGCGGCTTCCTCCCCGCGCCGGGCACGGTGTCGAAGATGGTCGTCCCCGAAGGACCCGGCGTCCGGTGGGACGCCGGCATCGTCGAGGGCGACACGATCGCCGGCGCGTTCGACTCGATGATCGCCAAGCTCATCGTGACGGGACGGACGCGCCAGGAGGCGCTCGAGCGCTCCCGCCGCGCGCTCGACGAGCTCGTCATCGAGGGGATGCCGACGGTCACGCCGTTCCATCGCAAGGTTGTCCGCGACCCGGCGTTCGCCCCGGCCGACCCCGACGTCCCGTTCACCACGCATACGAAGTGGATCGAGACGGAGATGGACAACGACATCCCGCCGTATGCCGGTCCCGTCGCCGTCGGCGACGAGGACCCGCCGGCGCCGCGCCAGTCCATCGTCGTCGAGGTCGGCGGCAAGCGCCTCGAGGTGTCCGTGCCCGGCGACCTCGCCCTCGGCGGGGGGAACGGCGGCACGGCGGCGAAGA
>JAJXUB010000028.1 GCA_021783215.1 Actinomycetes bacterium
GGACTTCATGAGGTAGGCGGCCGGCGAGAGGAGTGGGCCCGCGATGCCACGGTCCTTGCCGATCTTGGCGGCGCGGATCGCGTCGATGATGATGCCGGCGGAGTTCGGGGAGTCCCAGACCTCGAGCTTGTACTCCAGGTTGAGCGGGACGTCGCCGAACGCGCGGCCCTCGAGCCGGACGTAGGCCCACTTGCGGTCGTCGAGCCAGGCGATGTAGTCGCTCGGGCCGATGTGGACGTTGCGGTCGTCCGTCTTGCCGGCGAGCGGGCCGGAGAGGTTGCTCGTCACCGACTGCGTCTTGGAGATCTTCTTCGACTCCAGCCGCTCGCGCTCGAGCATGTTCTTGAAGTCCATGTTGCCGCCGACGTTGAGCTGGTACGTCCGGTCAAGGACGACGCCCCGGTCCTCGAAGAGGCGGGAGATGACCCGGTGGGTGATCGTCGCGCCGACCTGGGACTTGATGTCGTCGCCGATGATCGGCAGGCCCGCGTCCTCGAACTTCTTGGCCCACACGGGGTCGGAGGCGATGAAGACGGGCAGGGCGTTGACCATGGCCACGCCGGCGTCGATGGCGCACTGGGCGTAGAACTTGTCGGCCTCCTCCGAACCCACGGGAAGGTAGGACACGAGGACGTCGACCTTGGCATCCTTGAGGGCCTGGACGACGTCGACCGGCTCGGCAGCGGACTCGTCGATGGTCAGGCGGTAGTACTTGCCGAGACCGTCGAGGGTGTGGCCGCGCTGGACGGTGACGCCCGACGTCGGCACGTCGCAGATCTTGATCGTGCAGTTCTCGCTGGCGTTGATCGCCTCGGCGAGGTCCTTGCCGACCTTCTTGTCGTCGACGTCGAAGGCGGCGACGAACTGGACGTCCTTGACGTGGTAGGGCCCGAACTCGACGTGCATGAGGCCGGGCACGGCTGCCGTCGGGTCGGCGTTCCTGTAGTACTCGACACCCTGCACGAGGCTGCTCGCGCAGTTGCCGACGCCGACGATGGCGACGCGGATGGGACTCATCTTCGCTACTCCTTGGTGGGGTTCGGCGGTGGTGTGTATGCCGGGTGGTGGGGATCGGTCAGGGGCCCGGGGCGCGAGCCCCGGGGAGTGTGCCGTTCGGCGTCGATGAGCTCGGTGAGCCAACGGACCTCGCGGCGCGTCGACTCCTCACCGTGACGCTCGAGGGCCGCGGTCCAGCTGTCCATCCGCTCGCGATGCGCCAGCGAGGCCGCGTGGATGAGGTCGAGCCGATCCTGGAGGCGGCTACGTCGCCCCTCCAGGATCCGCATACGGACCTCCGACTCCGTGCGGGCGAAGAAGGCCATGCGGACCCCGAAGCCCTCGTCGTCGTATGCCGTCGCGTCGGCTCGGCTCACGAGGTCACCGAAGTGCTCCTTGCCGGTGGCGGTCAGCTCGTAGACGATCCGGGCGCGAGCGCTCGGGCCGGTCTCGGCGCCATCCTGGGCGGCGGAGATGAGCCCGCGACCCGAGAGGGACTTCAGGCAGGGGTAGAGGGTGCCGTAGGACAGCGCCCGGAACGCCCCGAGCGCCGCATTGAGCCGCTTGCGCAGCTCGTAGCCATGCATGGGGGACTCGTGGAGCAGGCCGAGGACGGCGAACTCGAGGAGATCGGCGCGGCGGGACACGCGAACAGTGAATCAGATATATCGGCCCGATACAAACCCTGGCGCGTGGCGGCGTGTGGGCGGCGCGGCGCGCGGTCGCGCGGTCGTCCCCGATGCGACCTACCGCCTGGTAAGGGTTGTGATCACAGCCCTTACCAGGCGGTAGGTCAGGAACTCGGGGATTCGTATGCCAGGCCCCAGGTGGAACGGTCGCTGCTTGGGTACGTCTCTGCCGCTCGTCTGGGGGCTCAGGGATGACGGCGCGTCGCGGCGACGTCCGGGCGCGGGCGTCTGGCCGCCGTTCGATAGCCCTGCTCCACGAGCCGAAGCACCTGGACGGGGTCGGCCTTGAGGGCCAGCGGCGTCACGCCGACGACGAGAACGCCGGCGCTGGTCAGCCGAGCGTCCGCCGCGACGGTGGCGTCGAACGCGTCGCCGTCGGCGTGGTAGCGGCGCGAATGCACCATGACGGCCATCGCGACGTCGTCGAACCACACGTCGGGGCTGACGAGCGGAACCCCGGCATCATCCCGCAGGCGAGGGTTGGTCCACGGCTCAGGCAACAGCGCCGAGGTGGCCAGCACGTCCAGCAGCACGCCCTCCGGGACGGACCACACACCGGCCGCCGCCGCGTCGAGCGCGGGAGCCAGAGCGTGGATGTCGCGCGGACGGAGCAGGTGAAGCCACTCGGCGAGGTCGTCCAGGCTCGCCATGCCGCGCTGGACGACCTCGATGACGAGCGCCTCCCGGTCCTCGGGCCGTCGCATCCGGCGGGCCGCATCGACGCACGCACGCGCCGGTGACGCGAGCCGCAAGGGCCCGCGCGTCTGAATGCCAGGGTCGTCGACGAGGGTGCGCCGAACCGTGACGAAGGTGTTGTGCCGTGACGCCTTGGGCGCCGGCACGAGAACCTCGATGTGTCCGTCGCGGGACCCGGCGTGCTCGAGCCCGTAGAGCGCCGCGGCCGTGCTGCCCGCGAGGTAGGCGCCCCGGCCCGCCCAGAGGAGGGCCGCGATGTGCCGTTGCCCCGGGGTTGGAGTGTCCCGGCCAACAAGGTACGTCCGCGGAAGGACCACACGCCAGGTGCGGCCGGCATTCCACCGGATGACGCCGCGGGAGACGCCGGCATGCTCGAGCTGCGCCTGCGTCATGAGGCCGTTCTGGGCCTGAAGAAGACGGTGGATCGAGGCGGGGAGATCGGGCATGGCAACACGTTCCGCCCCACGACGAGGCCGCGTCCCGGACGACACCGACGTGGTGGACAGGCGCATCCCGACGCTCGTCGTGGGGATAACCCGACCGCCCGTCCCACCGCCTCGCCACACTCCTGACCTACCGCCTGGTACGGGTCGTGATCACGACCCGTACCAGGCGGTAGGTCGCGTCGTGGCGTGAGGAGAGCGGCCGGGCGCGGGTGCCCGCGCCGTATGCCGGCGGGCGGTTGACGGCGCCTGCTGGCAGGGTCCCAAGGATGACGGGTGATACTTGGAGCGCCTACGAACCCGTGATGGACGAGAGCCGATGACCCAGCGACCGACCCGCGCATCCCGCAGTTCCCGCACCACGCGACGGTTCGGCGCGCGCCGAAGGCGCCGGCACTCGTGGCGCTGGCGGGTCGGCATCACTGCCCTGTCCCTCGTCCTCCTCGGCCTGGTCGCACTCGTTGCGGCCTACATCCTCACGCCCATCCCCAAACCGAACGACATGGCAACAGCCCAGGCGTCCGTCGTCTACTTCAGCGACGGCAAGACGGAGCTGGCTCGACTCAGCGACGCTCAGGGCAACCGGGAGTCGGTGAAGCTCTCCGACGTCCCGCTCGCCGTCCAGCGCGAGTTCCTCGCCGCGGAGGACCGCACCTTCTACACCAACCAGGGGGTCTCCCCGACGGGAATCCTGCGTGCCGTCAAGGTGGCCCTCACCGGCGGGACGACCCAGGGCGGGTCGACGATCACCCAGCAGTACGTCAAGAACTACTACCTGACCCAGGACCAGACCATCACGCGGAAGCTCAAGGAGGTCATGATCTCCCTCAAGCTGGACCGGCAGCTGACCAAGGACCAGATCCTCGAGAACTACCTCAACACGATCTACTTCGGGCGCGGCGCGAGCGGCATCGAGACGGCGTCACAGGCGTACTTCGGCAAGAACGTCCAGCAGCTGACCGTCGCCGAGGGCGCGCTGCTCGCCTCCGTCATCCGGGGACCGTCCTACTACGACCCGGCGCTCGGCGCCCAGGAGAAGGCCAACGCGGAGCGGCGCTGGGCATATGTCCTCGACGGGATGGTCACCAAGGGCTGGCTGACCCCGGCGGAGCGGGCCGCCCAGGTCTTCCCGACCACGCTCGCGCACCGGACCGCCGTGTCCGGGACGAACGGCTACCTCGTCGACCTCGTCAGGCGCGAGCTCCTCGACACCGTCCACCTCACCGACGCCGAGATCCAGCGCGGCGGCTACCGGATCGTCACGACGTTCGACAAGACGCGCCAGGACGCCGCGGTCAAGGCCGTCAATGACCTGCTCCCGAAGTCGAGCAAGCTGCACGTCGGACTTGCCTCCATCGTGCCCGGCAACGGCGCGGTCGTCGCGCTCTACGGAGGGCCGGACTTCCTCAAGGAGCCGTTCAACACGGCGACGCAGGCGGCCATCCAGGCGGGATCCACGTTCAAGGTGTTCAGCCTCATCGGGGCGTTGCAGAACAAGATGAGCACGAGCACGACGTTCAACGGCTACTCCCCGCAGTACTTCCCGCAGTTTCGTGACGCCCAGAACGCCGACCCGTTCCTCGCCGCAGGCGGAGTACGGAACTTCAACAACGAGCAGTTCGGCCGGATCGACGTCCGGACGGCCCTGGCGCAGTCGGTGAACACCGTCTTCGCCCAGGTCAACATCCTCGCGACCCCGCAGCTCACCGCGGCAGAGGCGAACGCGGCCGGTGTGACGACAAAGGTCGGCACGAACTACGCCAACGTTTTCGGCACGGACACCGTCCGTGTCCTCGACATGGCCAACGCCTACGCGACCGTCGCCGCCGACGGGACACGCGCGACGCCGTACTTCATCCGCAAGGTCACCTCGGTCGAGTCGAGCTACTCGTATGCCGCGACCCCGCATACGAGAAGCGTCTTTGACAAGGGCCTCATCTCCGACGTCATCGACTGCATGACCCAGGTGATCCAACGCGGGACCGGCTCGTATGCCCGGATTCTCGGCCGCCCGGCCGCCGGCAAGACGGGGACGACGTCGGGCAACTACGGAGCCTGGTTCGACGGGTTCACACCGCAGCTCGCGACGGCGGTGGGGATCTACCGCGGCAACGGCGCGCTCAACAACACGGCGAACTCGATGAACGCCATCCCCGGCGTCGGCCAGCTGACCGGCGGGACCGTCCCGGTCGAGATCTGGACGCAGTACATGATGGCCGCCCTGCAGGGTCTGCCCGTCGTGAGCTTCCCGACGCCGGCCCACATCAACGGCAACGTCATCCAGACGCCGACGGCAACCACGACGTCCACGACGACGACGCCCTCCTCATCGTCCTCGACGTCCCCGACATCGGCGCCGCCGCCGACGACGTCGGCCCCGCGACCGACGACGACGAGCGCGCCGGTCGTCACGAGCAGCGCGCCGCCGACGACGACGGCGGCCCCGACCACCACGACGGCGACGGCGACGGCGACGGCAGCCGGGGGCCAGGGGCCCCCCGTGACGCCGAGCCCATGACGGCCCACAGGCTGCGGTCCCCGGCCACCGACGTGGACGGGATACCCGTCGGCGGCCTCGAGTCGATCGGCGGTCCCCTGGGCCGGTATGCCCGTCCGCCCGCTTGGGCGACGCGCCTGTGGCCCCTCGTGCTCCTGGCCGTCGTGCCCGTCCAGGGCGCGCTCCTGGAACGGTCGTGGTGCCTCGACCACGGGTGGAACAGCCAGAGCCAGTTCCCTCGGGCGTGCTTCTCCGACCTGCCGGGCCTGGCCCAGTCCGGGCATCTCATGAACGGGCTCACGGCCTACGTGACGGGCAAGGCGACCGTAGCCCAGCCCGTGCTGACGGGGGCCGTCATGGCGCTCGTCGGCGACCTCGTCCCCAAGGGGACGGCGGTCCAGATGCAGCGCGGCTACGTCCTGTGGTTCGCCGTTCTCACGGCGCTGCTCCTCATGGGAATGGTCGTCGCAGTCGCCATCGCGCTGCCCCGCCACGTCCCGCTCGCCGCGCATGTCGCCCTCAGCCCCGTCATCGTCCTCGCCGCGCTCGTCTCCTCCGACGTCGTGGGGGTGGCCCTGTGCACGTTCGGCATCGCCGCGTGGGCACGACGCCGCGCGGCACTCGCCGGGGTGCTCCTCGGGTGCGCCGTCATGGCGCGCACCTACCCGCTCCTTGTCCTCGCCGCTCTCGTGCTTCTCGCGGTCCGCACGGACCGATGGGACGCCGTGCGGCGGACCATCCTCGCCGCGGTCGCCACGATCGTCGTCGTCGTGGCTGGGTTCGGGCTCGGCTCGACCGGGTCGGTGACGAATGCCTACTCCACGTGGTGGCACAACCCGGCTGGTTTCGGGTCACCGTGGCTCGTGCCCCAGCTCATCTCGACGGCGCGCACGGGGAACACGACGATGCCGGTCGTCCGGCAGCTCGGCACCCTGCTCGGCGTCGTCCTCGGGCATCCGCTGCCGGTCGGCGTCATCTCCGGTCTCGCCATCGCCGGGATGGTCGCCGCCGTCGTCGCCGGTGCGGTCCTCGCCCTCGGAGCCCCCCGTCGTCCGACGGCGGCCCAGGTGACGCTCGTCATGGTCGTCATCGTCCTCATCACCGGCAAGACGCTGCCGGTCCAGGCGTCCCTCTGGCTCGTCCCCCTCCTCGCCCTCGCGGGCCTGTCGTGGCGCGACCACTTCATCTGGTTCGGGTGCGAGGCGGTCCACTTCGTCGCGCTCTGGCTCTACATCACGAGCTTCACCCAACCCGACCGCGGGCTCCCCCCCGCGTGGTACGCCCTCTTCCTCGTCATCCGCCTCTTCGGCATCGCCTGGCTCGGCTGGCGGGCGTGGCGCATGGCCATGGCGCGCCCGGCATACGTCCCCGACCCGACGTCGCCGGAGGATCTCCAGCGGGACGAGGCCGAGGACGCGCTCGCCGGGGGGTTCACCGGGGCTCCGGACCGGCTTATCGTGACGGTGACGTGACCGATTCGGCGCTATGCCGGTGCCCGGCTATTCTTGGTCACCGTTGCCCTGGCCTGTGGATGACACCACGCGTCGGCGACACGACGTGCATACCCTCCTGTCACGGAAAGACCGTGACCGCCAAGACCGAAGGAGGCGGGTAATCAGCATGCGTCAGTACGAGCTCATGGTCATCCTCGACCCGGAGATCGACGACCGCAGCGCCCAGCCGGCGCTCGAGAAGTTCCTCACCGTCGTGACCAAGGATGGCGGCACCATCGACAACCTCGACCTCTGGGGTCGTCGGCGGCTCGCCTACGAGATCAAGAAGAAGCCGGAGGGCATCTACGCCGTCGTCAACATGACGTGCGAGCCCGCCACGGCCAAGGAGCTGGACCGTCAGCTCAACCTCTCCGAGTCGATCCTGCGGACCAAGCTCCTGCGCCCCGGCGCCTGAGCGACCGCATCCTGCACGCCGAACCAAGGGAGTAGGAACCATGGCGGGCGACACCACGATCACGATCATCGGCAACCTCACCGGCGACCCCGAGCTGCGCTTCACCCCCTCCGGGGCGGCCGTCGCCAACTTCACCGTCGCGTCGACCCCGCGGACGTTCGACCGCCAGAGCAACGAGTGGAAGGACGGGGAGACCCTCTTCATGCGCTGCTCGATCTGGCGCGAGGCTGCGGAGAACGTCTCCGAGTCGCTTCAGCGCGGCATGCGTGTCGTCGTCACCGGACGGCTCGTCTCCCGCTCCTTCGATACGAAGGAGGGCGAGAAGCGCACCGTCATGGAGATGCAGGTCGACGAGATCGGACCGTCGCTTCGGTATGCCACGGCCAAGGTCAACCGCACCCAGCGCGGCGGCGGCCAGGGCGGTGGCTTCGGCGGCGGCCAGCAGCAGAGCAGCGGCCAGGACGACCCCTGGGCGACCGGCGGCGGTCACCCTCAGGGTGGCCAGGGCGGTAGCGCCCCGCAGGCTCCCCAGGGCGGCGCCCCTGCGGGCGGCGGCTGGGGCGGCGCGGCGCCGTCCTACGACGAGCCCCCGTTCTGAGCGGTTCCGAGCGCCACACCCTTGACAACCCAGACACCATCCCGAGGACCAGCCTCGGGCTCATCCGAAGAAGGAGAGCACCACGATGGCCAAGCCCGTTGTGCGTAAGCCCAAGAAGAAGGCGAACCCCCTCAAGCTCGCCAAGATCGAGAACATCGACTACAAGGACGCCGCCCTGCTGCGGAAGTTCATCTCCGACCGCGGCAAGATCCGCGCGCGTCGCGTGACCGGCGTGTCCGTGCAGCAGCAGCGGCTCATCGCGACGGCCGTCAAGAACGCCCGCGAGATGGCGCTGCTGCCCTACTCGAGCTCGGCTCGCTGAGCCCGGAGAAGGAGACAGCTGTCATGAAGGTCATCCTCACCCAAGAGGTCTCCGGGGTCGGCGCGGCCGGTGACGTTGCCGACGTCAAGGACGGGTATGCCCGCAACTTCCTCTTCCGCCGCGGCCTGGCCGTTGCCTGGACGAAGGGCGGACAGGCGCAGGTCGACGCGCTCGCCAAGGGCCGTCAGACGCGCGCCGTGAAGTCGCTCGAGGAGGCCAGGTCCATCAAGGGCACCCTCGAGGCGTCTCCGGTCGCCGTCCTCGCCAAGGCCGGCAAGGAGGGGCGCCTCTTTGGCGCCGTCTCGCCGGCCGAGGTCGCCGGCGCCATCAAGGCCGCCGGTGGGCCGGACCTCGACCGACGCAAGATCGAGATCAGGACGCCGATCAAGCAGGTCGGTACCCATACGGCCACGGTGCATCTGCACGCCGACGTCGTCGCCACCGTGTCCCTCGAGGTCACGGCCGGCTGAGGCTGCCGACACGACGCCGACGGCCGAGCGCGTCGGCGCCTGGGCCGTCGCGCGGTGGCCTCACGGCGATCGCGTGAAGGCGGCTCCTCGTCGTTCTCGGATGGACGCCCGGATGGTCTGCCACCGGGAGCGGTCAGGCTGAGGGTTGGGGAGGGCATACGTGAGGATCCGCCCGTAGACGGAGGCGAACTGCCGCGGGAGCGACCCGGTGACGTAGTGGAGGCCGTACCGCTCCATGAGGGCCCGGATTCGCGGCGCAACCTCGATGTAGCGGTTGCTCGGCATGTCCGGGTAGAGGTGATGCTCGATCTGGTGGCTCAGGTTGCCGGTCATCGTGTGGAGGAGCCGGCTGCCGGAGATGTTCGCGGAGCCGAGCATCTGCCGCAGGTACCACTCGCCGCGCGTCTCCCCCTCGATGGAGTCGGTCTCGAACGTCTCCACCCCGGCGGGGAAGTGGCCGCAGACGATGACGGTGTTGGCCCACACGTTCCGGGTGGAGTTGGCGATGAAGTCGCCGAGGACTACCCACGGGGCGGCCCCCGTGAGCAGTCCGACGAGCGGCCAGGCGATGTAGTCCTTACCGACTTGCCGGCGGATCTTCGCGAGCACGGCCGAGGCGTTGCGGCGCCACTCGGCTCGCTCGCCCTCGTTCATGCCCGGCCAGCGCTGTGTGATGTCGCTGATGCCGAGGTCGTAGGCGGCGATGCCGTACTCGAAGAATGCCGCGTTGACCCAGTGGATCAGCGGCTGGGCGAGGTAGAAGGGCGTCCACTTCTGGTCGGGGTCGACCCGGAGGATGCCGTAGCCCAGGTCGTCGTCACGGCCGAGGACGTTCGTGTACGTGTGGTGGAGGACGTTGTGCTTGTACTTCCACTGGGCCGCCGGGGAGACGAAGTCCCACTCCCATGTCGTGCTGTGGATCTTCGGGTCACGCATCCAGTCCCACTGGCCGTGAAGGACGTTGTGGCCGATCTCCATGTTCTCGAGGATCTTGGCCAGCGAAAGCGCGGCCGTCCCGAGCCAGAAGGCGGGCCGGATCCCCTTGACCTTGACGCCGGACCCGAGCAGGGTCACCCGGCCTCCGATCTCGAGCCACCGCTGAACGGCGATGACCCGCCGGATGTAGGCCGCATCCCTGGCCCCCCGGGAGTCCATGACCTCCCGGCGGACCCGGTCGAGCTCGACGCCGATCTCCTCGATCTGGGCCGGGGTGAGGTGGGCCGCAGGGTTGGCCCGGCCGGAGCTCTTGTATGCCGGCCGCTGCGGTCGTTCGGACGTCCCGTCGACCGAGATTCGGGAGTTGAGCGTGGTGGGCTCGGTGGCGAGGGTCATGGTCGTAGCTCCTGGATGTCAGGGACGCGGGTCACAGGTCGAGGTGGCAGGCGCCGGCGACGGCGTTGATGCAGGTCTGGATGGTGACGGGGTCGCCCTCTTCGGCCACCGTGGTCTCTCCGGTCCGAAGGTCGCGGACAGCGCCATCGCGAAGCGTGACGACGCAGCCGAAGCAGATGCCCATGCGGCAGCCGCTCGGCATGAGGACGCCGGCCGCCTCGCCGGCGTCGAGGATGGGGGTCGCGCCGTCTGCCTCGACATCGAGCGCAGAGCCCAGGAACGTGATCGTGCCACCGTCGCCCGGCTCGACGAGCGTGGGTCGGAAACGCTCGACGTGCAGGAGGTCCTCGACGCCGGCGGCGCCCCAGTGGGACTCGGCGGCGTCGAGGAGTCCGGTGGGGCCGCAGACCCAGGCCTGGCGCTCACGCCAGTCGGGGACGAGGGCCTGCAGGTCGGCGAGGTCGAGGATGCCGTGCTCGTCGTCGTGGCGTTCGACGAGCCTCAGCCGTCCGGACGAGGCATAGGTGCGCAGTTCGTCGGCGAAGATGACGTCCGTGCGGGTGGGCGCGCAGTGGACATGGACGACGTCGTGGAGCTCGGGCAACCGGCTCCGGAGCATGCCCATGACGGGCGTGATGCCGGAGCCGGCGGTGAGGAAGAGGACCTTCGCGGGGGGAACGGGCGGCAGGACGAAGGAACCGGTCGCCTGGTCGAGGTGGATGACGGTGCCTGGACCGGCCCGGCGGACGAGATGGTTGGAGACGAGGCCGTCCGGGATGGCCTTCGTCGTGATCGTCAGCGTCCCGAGCTCCGCCGGCACGGACGTCAGCGAGTAGGCCCTCCAGTGCCGGACGCCGTCGATGTCGATGCCGATCCGGATGTACTGTCCGGGAACGTGCCCCCGCCAGGACCGGCCCGGGCGGATCGTGATCGTCGCGGCGTCTCTCGTCTCGGGAGACACGGCGACGATGCGTCCGCGCAGGTCAGCGCCGGTACGCAGCGGCGAGACGAGGTCGAGGAAGTCACCGGGGACCAGCGGTGTCGCGAACGCTTGGGCGACGCGGGCCACCTCGTCGCGGAGACGGCGCCGTCCGAGGGGAGCTCGGCTCGTTGTCGCGGTCATGAGCCGAGCCTAACCTACGGATCCGTAGGTTAGCCGGGCGTGAGCCGTGGGATGCAGGTGTGACGGCCCGCGTCATTCCTTGACGTACGGCTCCCCGTCGGCGCCCGGGGCACGGACCTTTCCGACGAGCCCGGCCACGGCGAAGATCGTCGCGAGGTAGGGCAGCATCGCCAGGAAGTACGAGGGGATGGCAACCGGCGGCGCGACGAGCGACAGGAGCGTCTGCAGCTCGTACGCGAACCCGAAGAGCAGGGACGCCGCGACGGCACCCTTGGGGCTCCACCGCCCGAAGATGAGGGCGGCCAGGGCGATGAAGCCGTTGCCCGACGTGATCCCCTTGGTGAACGAGCCCACGGAGCCCAACGTCATGAACGCACCACCGAGCCCGGCGATGGCACCCCCGAGGATGACGTTGACGTAGCGCACCCGCAGGACGTTGATGCCGACGGTATCGGCGGCCTTGGGGTGCTCACCGACGGCCCGGGTCCGCAGGCCCCACCGGGAGTGGAAGAGCCCCCACTGGATGAGGATGACGAGGGCGTACATGAGGTAGACGATGATGTTCTGGTCGAAGATGAGGGGTCCGACCAGCGGCAGCTTCGACAGGACCGGAATCTGCAGCGGCTGGAACACCTGGGGGGTGTTCATCGTGTTCGCGTTCGGCTGCATGATCGCGTCGTAGATGAACCCTGTCAGTCCCAGCGACAGGGCGTTGAGGACGACGCCGAGGACGACCTGGTTGACGAGGTAGCGGATCGCGAAGACGGCGAGCAGCCAGCCCATGAGCGCGCCGGCGACGAGCGCCGTCAGCACCCCGCCGAACCGGCCCATGAGGGTGCCGAACATGGCGCCGGCCCACGCGCCGGCGAGCATCTGCCCCTCGATAGCGACGTTGATGACACCGGAGCGCTCGCAGAGGACCCCGGCGAGGGCGCCGAGGATGAGCGGCGCCGCGAGCGCGAGCGTGTTCTCGAGGACGCCGAGGAGGTCGATCGTCGAGCCCTTGCCGCCGCTCGCGGCCCAGCTGAGGAAGGCGAGCATGAAGAGGGCGCCGATACCGGTTCCGGCGATCCGCAGTCCCCGCGGACGGAACCCCCGCACGGCCTGGTAGGCCCCGACGGCCAGCAGGATGATCCCGATGACGTACGCCGTCGCCGCGACCGGCAGGACAAGGTCGGGGACGTGGAAGAACTCGGATCCTTGGGACAGGTCGAAGCGGGCGTCGTGCGCCTGGGCGTTGTGTCCGAGGAGGAGCGAGAGCAGGCCGAGCACGCTGATGGCGACGCCGATGCCGACGCGTCGCCGCGTGCTCATGGGCTTCTCGACGACGCGATGGATGACGACCTCGTCCCCGGGCCTGGTCGTGGCGGCGGTGCTCATCCGTTCCACCCCTTCGCCAGGCCCTGACCGGCCCCGGCGCCGCTGCCGTGCAGGCGGAAGAGGAACCGGACGAGGGCGGGCGCGGCGATGAACAGGACGATGAGGGCCTGGACGACGGAGACGACGTCGATCGGTGTGCCCGTGCTGCTTTGCATCTGCACGCCGCCGGCCCGGAGGGCGCCGAAGAGCAGGCCGGCGAGGACGGTGCCGCCGGCGTTGGCCCGGCCGAGAAGGGCGACGGTGATGGCGTCGAAGCCGATCCCGGCGTCGATGTCGCCGGTGATCGCCGAGTTGGTGCCGAGGATCTGGGTCACCCCGGCCAGGCCGGAGAGGACCCCGGCGATGAGCATGACCCGGGTGTAGGACCGCTCGACGCTCATCCCTGCCGTTCGGGCGGCGTTCTGGTTGGCGCCGACCGCCCGGAACTCGAAGCCGAGGACGCTACGGGTGAGGAGCCAGTGGATGGCATACGCGGCGAGCAGGGCGAGGAACAGGCCGGCGTTGACCCGCAGGCTCGAGCCGAGCAGGTGCGGCAGGCGCGCGTTCGCATCGACGACGTTGGAGATGGCCTGGCCGTAGGGCGGGCGTTGGAACCCTTTCACGGACAGGAGGAACCCGAGCATGTTGACGGCGACGTAGTTGAGCATGATCGTCGTGATGACCTCGTGGGCGCCCGTGCGGGCCTTGAGCCACCCGGCCAGCGCGCCCCAGAGTCCGCCGCCGACCATGCCGGCGACGATCGCCACGACGAGGTGGATGACGACCGGCAGGTGCCACGCGAATCCGACATAGCCCGCACACGTGGCGCCGGCGACGATCTGTCCCTGGCCGCCGATGTTGAACAGCCCGGCGCGGAACGCCAGACCGACGGAGAGGCCGCCGAGGATGAGGGGGGTTGCGCTGACGAGCGTCTCCGAGATCGGTCCGAAGATGCCCGCCACTGTGCCTCTTGCAGCGGTCGTCGGGTTGAAGACTGCCCCTTCGAAGAGGGCCGCATACCCGCGCCCGATGGCCGACGCAGCCGCTCGGAGCGTGTCCATCGGCGCGGAGAAGAAGTATGCCGATGCGGACCTGGTGGCCGGGTCGGAGAAGGCGATGAGGATGGCGCCGACGACCATGGCGGCGACGAATGCCAGGAGCGTGACGACGATCGTGTTGTCCCCGAGGGCCCGGCGCCGCCGGACCGGCGCCGCCGGGTCGGGACCGCCCGGTTCGGGCAGGGCCGATGTCGGCGCCGCGACTTCGGTCATAGCGGCTCCTCCGTTCTGACGGTCGTGCGTGAGCCGGTCGCGGTCGCACCCGGGTCGCGCAGCCGAGCGGGCAGGTCATCGGGCACGGTGCCGGCCATGAGCAGGCCGATGGTCTCGGCGCTGGTACCGGCCGGCACCTCTCCGATGATCTTCCCGCGGTACATGACGCCGATGCGGTCGGCGAGCCCGAGGACTTCGTCGAGCTCGGTCGAGACGAGGACGACCGCGGCGCCACCGTCGCGCTCGGCGACGATCCGGCGGTGGATGAACTCCGTCGAGCCGACGTCGACCCCGCGCGTGGGCTGGGCGACGATGAGGAGCTTGAGGGGGCGGGACAGCTCGCGAGCGAGGACAAGCTTCTGCTGGTTGCCGCCGGACAGGGTCGATCCGGGCGCGTCGACGGACTGTGTCCGCACGTCGAACTCTTCGACCCGCTGCCTGGCGTTCGCCGCGATGCGCCCGACATCGAGCGATGGCCCCTTGGAGAACTCAGCGCTGTCGTAGCGGTCGAGGACGAGGTTCTCGGCGACGGTGAAGCTGCCGATGAGGCCGTCGTGGAGCCGGTCCTCGGGGACATACCCGAGGTCGGCGCGGAGGATGTCGTGGACGTCGGAGTCCGTGATGTCGCGACCCGACAGGGTGATGCGGCCGCCATCGAGCGGCCGTAGCCCGATGATCGCCTCGGTGAGCTCCGTCTGGCCGTTGCCCTGGACCCCTGCGAGGGCGTAGATCTCGCCGGCGTGAACGTCGAACGAGACATCGTCGACGACGACCTGTCCGGCGTCGTCGACGATGCGGACGTTGTCGACCTCGGCGATGACATCCCCCGGTTCGTGCGCGGCCTTCTCGATCGTCAGCTGGACCGGCCGGCCGACCATGAGGGAGGCGAGCTCGGCACTGCTGCTGTTCGGGCTGGCCTCGCCGACGACCTTCCCCCGGCGAATGACGGTGATCCGGTCGGCGACAGCCCGGACCTCGCGGAGCTTGTGAGTGATGAAGACGATGGACGTACCGGACGCCTTGAGCGTGCGCATGACCTCCATGAGCTCGTCGGTCTCCTGTGGGGTCAGGACCGCCGTCGGCTCGTCGAGAATGAGGACCTTCGCGTTCCGGATGAGGGCCTTGACGATCTCGACGCGCTGCTGGACGCCGACGGGCAGATCCTGGATGAGCGCATCGGGAGGTACGGACAGCCCATACCGCGCGGAGACCTCGGTCACCTCACGTCGGGCCTTCGCCGCATCGAGGATCCCGAAGCCCTTGGTCTGCTCGTGCCCGAGCTCGACGTTCTCGGCGACGGTGAAGACGGGGACGAGCATGAAGTGCTGGTGGACCATGCCGATACCGGCGGCCATCGCGTCGGCCGGACCGGCGAAGCTGACGACCTTGTCGTCGATGAGGATCTCGCCGCCGTCGGGATGGTAGAGCCCGTAGAGCACGTTCATGAGCGTGCTCTTGCCCGCACCGTTCTCCCCGAGCAGGGCATGGATCTCACCGGGCTCGACGACGAGGTCGATGGCGTCGTTGGCCGTGAAGGACCCGAAACGCTTCGTGATGCCGCGTAGCTCGAGCTTCATCGCCCTGGCTCCCTCGCGTCGGTTGGGTACCCAGTCGGAAGGGGGGTACCGGACGTGTCCGGTACCCCCCTTCCGACTGTGGTCACTGACGCCCAGGTCAGCCGATGACGGATGCCGTCACTTGGGCTGGCTGGGCGAGGTGATCGTGATCTTGCCCGAGATGATGTCGGCCTTGACCTGGTCCAGCTCGGACTTCAGCGTCGCCGGCACCTTCGAGTCGAAGGTGTGGAACGGGGCGAGGCCCGTGCCACCGTTCTGCAAGGTGCCGATGTAGTTGCCGGTCGGGAATGCACCGGACGCCGCCGCCGTGACGTACTTGTCGACGGAGTCCGTGATGCCCTTCGTCACCGAGGTGAGGAAGTAGGGGCAGTACTGGGCGGCCGACTCGCACCCGTCGGTGTCGACCCAGATGACCATGACCTTGCCGCCGCTGGACTGGGCGACGGCGCCGGCGCCGAGACCGGCGCCACCGGCGACCGGGAAGACGATGTCGGCGCCCTGCTGGACCTGAGCGGCGGAGATCGTCTTGCCCTTGTTCTGGTCGGTGAAGGACTGGCTGAACGTGCCGCCCTTCTGGTTCGACTCGTTCCAGCCGAGGACCTGGACGTTCTTACCCTTGGTCCGGTTGTAGTACTGGACGCCCTCGTAGAAGCCGTCCATGTAGATCGTCACCGGTGGGATGTTGAGGCCGCCCCACGTGCCGACCTTCCCGGTCTTCGTCATGCCGGCAGCGAGGTACCCGCCGAGGAAGCCACCCTGGGCCGTGTTGTACTCCATGCCGTAGACGTTGGCCCCGGAGGAGGAGGCGTCGACCTCGGCGAAGTGCTGGTTGGGGTTCGCGGCAGCGGCGGCCTTGACGGCGTCGCCCATGAGGCCGCCGACGGCAATGATCGTGCTGCAGCCCTTGTTGACCTCGGCGGTGAGGTTGGGGGCGTAGTCGTTCTGGCTGTTCGAGGACACGTAGCTCGGCTTGATGGCGGGGTTCGCCGTGGCGGCCGTCGTGAGTCCGGCATACGAGGACTGGTTGAAGGAGCGGTCGTCCACGCCGCCTGTGTCGAGCACCATGCAGGCGGTGAACGCCTTGCTCGAGCTTGTTGTTGCACTCCCACCGGCTGCACCGCTCGTGCTGCTCGAAGAGCTGGTTGTCGGCTTCGAACCGCATGCGGCGAGAACGAGGGCGCTGGCGCCCACGATCACAGCGAACTTGACTGCCTTCACAGGGATCTCCTTTGTAGCGCGCGCCCTCCTGTGGCGCTGTCCACCTCGAGAGACAGTAGCGCAGCGGTGATGGCGGTAGGAGGTGTCCCACCGGGTCGTGCCGACTCGTTACCAAACCGACGCGGCGCCCCGCCCGACGTGTGCCGGGACCTGCCTCAACCGAGCTCCGGGGGCTCCGAGTCCGGCGTGAGGACGGCGATCTCCGAGGCGAAGTCCGGGTACTCGGTCGCGAGAGCCTCCCGTTCCCCGGCCTCGAAGCGGCTCCACGTGAAGGCCGGGCTGCACCAGCAGGCGGCGAGGGTCCAGGGCCCGAGCGAGGCGGCGCCCTGCCACGTGCCGGCCTTGACGAGGATCTCGCCGTCCCGCTCCGTGAGGGGCTGCAGACGCCCGCGCGAGCGGGGGCGGAGCGTGAGGAAGGCGGCCGGTGCCCCGGCGAGCCACCGCCAGCCCTCGTCGACGCCGAGCCGGTGCATCGTGGCGAAGCCGGCCGTCTGGTCGGTGAGGAGGTAGGTGATCGAGGAGAGGTTCCGCGTCCGTGGCCCCGGGGCCCACCAGCCGCCCCGGCCGGGGTGGGGGTGCAGGCCGAACCGGGCGGCGATCTCTTCGACGGCGGTCATGGGCCTCAGCTCTCGGAGTCGGCGGCGGTCTTCGCGTATGCCGCGCGCTCCCGGCATACGGACAGCAGCTCGGCGGCGTCGACCCGAGTGCTGCGGTGGGCATCCACGACGACCTGCCCGTCAACGAGAACGGTGTCGACGTCGCCGCGACCGGCCGCGAAGACGAGGAGGGCAGGGACGTCGTGGACCGGGGTGAGGTGTGGTGCGTCGAGGTCGATGAGGACCAGGTCGGCCCGTTTGCCGACCTCGAGGGAGCCGGTGGTGTCGCCCAGGCCGAGGGCCCTCGCCCCCTCGATGGTCGCCGCACGGAGGATCTCGGTCGCCGGGGCGGCCTCGGGATGGCCCGAGGTGAGCCGGGCGAGCAGGGCGGCCTGGCGCATGGCCTGCCACATGTCGAGGTCGTTGCTCGAGCTGCACCCGTCCGTCCCGATGCCGAGCCGTACGCCGCTCCCGCGGCACGTCCGCCAGTTGAGCGCGCCGGAAGCGAGCTTGAGGTTGCTGCCCGGGCAGTGCGCGACGGCTGCGTGCGCCTCGGCGAGCGTCGCGCGGTCGGATCGGCTCAGGTGGACGCCGTGGCCGAGGACGACGTCGACGTCGCTGTCGAGGAAGCCGGCGTCGACGAGGACCTCGACGGGCGTGCACCGGTAGCGCGCTCGGATCTCCTCGTTCTCGGCGGTCGTCTCGCTGGCGTGGGTGTGCAGGAGGCCGAACGTGTTGTCGCACATGGCCTCGCGCAGCTCGGCGAGGTGGGCTGGTGAGGTGGTGTACGTCGCGTGGGGGAACGCGGCGAGGGGGATGACCGGCCCTGGGGCCGTCGCGACGTACGCGCGCCACTCGGTCAGCGAGTCGAGCCGCCGGTCCCACGTCAGGCCGTCCGGTCCGGGACCGTCGAAGAAGATCGGCCCGGTCACGTGGCGCAGCCCGAGGGCGCTGGCTCCCGTATGGGCGGCCTGCGGGTGGAGGTACATGTCGAGGGTGGTCGTCGTCCCGCCCGTCAGGGCCTCGAGGGCTGCGAGGCGGGCGCCGAGCTCGACGGTCGGGGGGTCCATGACGGCGGCCTCGGCGGCCCACACCTTGTGAAGGAAGCCCTGAAGGTCGACGCCTTCGGCGAGGCCGCGCAGGAGGGTCATCGACAGGTGGGTGTGGAGGTTGACCAGGCCCGGCATGGCGAGACGCCGAGCGCCGGACCGGACGGTGGCGCCGATCTCCTCGGCGCGTTGCTGGAGGCTTTCGCGCGGGCCGACGGCCTGGATGACGCCGTGCTCGACGAGGATCGAGGCGTTCGTCAGGATCGTGTCGCCGTCGTCGCACGTGACGACGTAGTCGAGGTCGGCGACAAGCGTCGCGTCGCGGGTCATCTCCGGCCCACTCCCTCGTCGACGACGGGGACGTCTCGTGCCGGGGTGATATCGCGCGGTATCAGCCCGGCAGCGGGCGCGGACGCGACGCGGCGGCGGACGATGGCGTCGAGGACGGCGAGAACGTCGTCGACGGACGCGGCCAGGGCCTGGTCGAGGCCATCCATCGCGATGGGGCCGGAGGCCAGTCCTGCGGCCGGGTTGACGACGAGGCTGATCGCGGCGTACGCCATCCCGGCCTCGACGGCGAGGGTGACCTCTGGGACGCCCGTCATCCCGACGACATCTGCGCCCAGGGTTCGCGCCATCCGGATCTCCGCCGGCGACTCGAACCGGGGGCCCTCGAAGCACGCGTAGACCCCGCCATCGTGCATCGCCCGCCCCGCGGCGTCGGCCGCCGCGAGGATCTCGGCGCGTAAGGGCGGCGAGTACGCCTCGGAGACGTCGACGTGGACCACACCGCCGCCGAGGGCCCCCTCATGGAAGGTCCCCTGGCGCGTCTTGGTGAAGTCGAGGAAGTCGTCGACGCAGACCAGCGTCCCTGGCGTCAGAGCGGGGTCGATGCCGCCGACGACGTTGACGGCGATGACGTCGTGGCAGCCGATGTCACGCAGGGCGGCCAGGTTCGCGCGGTAGTTGACCAGGTGCGGCGGGGTCGCGTGACCGGCCCCATGCCGAGGAAGGAAGGCGATGGGGAGACCGTGCCACGTCCCACGGACGAGCCGTGCCGTTCCGTAGGCCGTTCCGACGGACTGCTCCTGGGCGTCGGCGAGGGGCGCGAGCGTCGCGAAACCGGTGCCCGCGACGATCGCCAGGGGCTGCCCGTCACTCATGAGGACGAGGCTATCCGCGCCGACGCGGACCCAGACGCGGCACCCACCGGTGCCGTCGAGCCTTCCCTTGTGCCGACTCGGGGTTTATCTTCATCACGTGAAGTCAACCGTATCGTCGCCGGGGTCCCCGGCGTCGCTTCGGGAGATGAACCGGCGCCGGATCATCGACGCCGTCCGCGACCACGGGGCGCTCACGCAGGTCGAGATCGCCGACGTCACGAGGCTGAGTCCGGCGACCGTGTCCAACCTGGTCAAGGAGCTCGACGCCGCTGGACGGGTGGACCTCAGCCCGGCCGTACGCAACGGCCGGCGTGCCGTCCAGGTCTCCCTGTCGAGTGCCGACGGACTCCTCGGTGCGGTCGTCTTCGGCGACCGGGACATCCGGGTGGCCATCGGAGCGGGAGCTGCGGACATCCTCAGCCGGACGCGTATGCCCCTCGCGGCGGCATACGCGGCGGATGAGGAGCTGTCCCGGGCGACGCGGCTGCTCAGCGAGCTCGTCGTGACGAGCGGGCACTCGCTGACGAAGCTGCGGGCCGTCACCGTCGGCCTGCCGGCGCCGATTGACACCGTCTCGGGACAGGTCGGCGCGGATGGCATCCTCCCGGGCTGGCGGGGTGTCCCCGTCGCCGCCGACCTGGCAGAGATGCTCGGTGCGCCGGTGCGGCTCGAGAACACCGCCAACCTCGCCGCCGTGGGGGAGTCCCGCTTCGGTGCCCTGCGCGGTGTTGCGGATGCCGTCTACGTCAAGGCGTCCTACGGCGTCGGCGCCGGGCTGATCATCGGCGGGGAGCTCTTCCGTGGCTGCGCGGGGACGGCCGGCGAGATCGGACACGTGACGATCGACGAGGACGGGCATCTGTGCCGCTGCGGAAACCGCGGCTGCCTGGACACGTTCGTCGGTTCCGAGGCGATCCTGTCGACGTTGCGTCCCTCGCACGGGGACCTGACTCTGCGGGACGTCATCCAGCGTTCGCTTGCCGGCGACCCGGGGTGCTGCCGGGTCCTCGGTGACGCCGGGCGGCACCTCGGGGTGGCCCTCTCGAGTGTCGTCAACCTTCTGAACCCCGAGGTCATCGCGATCGGGGGGCAGCTTGCCCGCGTCGGCGACGTGGTCCTCGACCCGCTCCGCGAGGCCATCGAACGCCGCGCCATTCCTAGTGCCGTGTACTCGGTCAGAGTCATGGCCGGCGCCATCGCTTCCGACGAGGCAGAGGTGCTCGGGGCCCTGTACCTGGCCGAAAGGCTGCGGACGGACATCGACCGTGGGGCGGCGCGCGCCGGCTGACGACCGTCGTCCGAGATCCGTGGACGAGGGCGTTCCGATCGTGACCGAATCGTGCCCATGAGACCTTGTATTCAAGTCTTGACGCCAACTCGCCGAACGAGTTGAATCCAAGCAGCCGCGCCATACGAGCAGCGGCTCGAGGCAGAGGAGTTAACCACTATGACCACTCGCTTGACCCGCGTTGCCGGGGTCACGCTCGCGTTCGGAATGAGCGTCTCCGCTCTCGCTGCGTGCGGCAGCTCCGGCGGCGGTTCGAGCAGCTCTTCGAGCTCAGCTGCTGGCGGCAGCGGCTCGGAGATCGCACTTCTTCTTCCGGAGACCAAGACTGCTCGCTACGAGGCGTTCGACAAGCCGATGTTCGAGGCTGCCATCGCTGCGTCCTGCGCTAGCTGCAAGGTCCTGTACTACAACGCGGACCAGGACGCGTCGAAGCAGCAGCAGCAGGCAGACACGGCGCTCACCTCGGGTGCCAAGGTCCTCGTGCTCGACGCAGTGGACGGCAAGGCGGCCGCCTCGATCGTCGCGCGCGCCAAGAGCCAGGGCGTGCCGGTCATCGCGTACGACCGCTTCGTCGCGGGCACGGACTACTACGTCTCCTTCGACAACCAGAAGGTTGGCCAGCTCCAG
>JAJXUB010000132.1 GCA_021783215.1 Actinomycetes bacterium
GTGCCGGCCGACACGGCGGTCCACATCACTGCCGACCATGGGATGGTCGATGTGCCGGCCTCGGCTCGGGTCGACCTCGCGGACGAGCCGGACCTCGCGAGGGGCATACGCCATCTCGGTGGGGAGATGCGCGCCCCCCAGCTGTACTGCGAGCCCGGCGCGGCGCCCGACGTCCTCGCGGCGTGGACCGAGCGGCTCGCCGCGCATGCCTGGGTGCGCTCGCGTGAGGAGGCCGTCGCCGCAGGCTGGTTCGGCACCGTCACGGACGTCAACCTGGCCCGCATCGGCGACGTCGTCGTCGCGATGCGCGAGTCGTATGCCGTCGTCGACCGGCACCGCACGCGCCCAGAGCTGCTCGCCCTCCTCGGCCAGCACGGGTCCCTGACCGATGCGGAGACGGCGGTCCCCTGGCTCATCGTCCCGCCCGAGCCCCGCGCCCCGCGGCGAGCCACCTGAGCCGTCGCGCCCGCGCGGGATCGCCCGGGTCTCGCGGCACCGATCATCCGCTGGTAGCGTCCGGCTCGTGCGGTCCGGGGAGTCGCGCGGCCCGTTCGTCGGTCGGGTCGCGGAGCTGGATGCGCTGAGGGCGCTGACCTCCAGCGCGGGCGTCCGCGGTCCCGCCGGCGGCGTCGTCTTCGGGAAACCTGGGATCGGGAAGTCGCGACTGCTCGACGAGCTCGTCGGGACGCTGGACTGGCCGCTCGTTCGCCTGCAGGGTTACCTGACGACTCGGAAGACCGCCCTCGGAGCGGCCGGGGGGCTCATCCGGGAGCTGGCCCGCTCTCCCGAGGTGGGTGAGCGCCTCGACGCGCTCGTCATGGGCACGGCTGGCCGGACCCTCGCGCGCGAGCAGTTCCGACTGTTCGAGGTCGCCTTCCGTTGCCTGCTGGGGATCGGCCCGCTCGGGATCGTCACCGACGATCTGCAGTGGATGGACCGGCAGACCCTCTCCCTTCTGCTCTACCTGGTCACAGCGGCACGCACCACCGGTCCTCCTCTGCTCGTCGTCTGCGCGAGCCGCCCGTCGCGAGAGTCGGTCGCGTTCGCCGCCGACCTCGCTGCTGCCTTGCCTCCCCGACAGTTCACACAGATCGACCTGCTGCCCCTGGACGAACGGGACGGCCTCTGCATGCTGGGGGCGCTCGCGCCCGGCCTGGCTCGGGACCGAGCCGGCGAGTTGTGGCGCCGAGCGGCGGGCTCACCCTTCTGGATGGCGGCGCTCGCCGGTGATCTGGCGACACGAGAGGGCCGGCACGTCTTCCCCCACGACGCGGTCCCTCCCTCGCTCCCGGACCTCATCCTCAGTCGCTGCACGAGCCTGGCTCCAGCACCGGCATCACTGTTCGCCTTGCTGTTGGTGGCCGCCCAGCCGCTGCGCATCGAGGACGTCTGCCAGGTGCTGGGGTGGCCCGACGACCGGGTCGTGGGCGCCGCATCGGAGCTGGTCAACAGGGCGCTGGTGCTCCACGACGGCGCGACCCTCACGGTGGCCCACGACCTTATCCGTGAGACGGCCGCAACGGATGTGTCCGAGCACGAACGGCAGCGGATGAACCAGCGCCTGGCCGAGTGGCTGGAAGCCTCGGCCGGGGATGACCTGGGCCTGCTGTCGCAGGCTCTCCACCACCGGGCTTCCTCGGGCTCTGACGCCTATGAGCTGGCCCTCCGGATCGCCCGTTCCCCTCAGCGACGCCTGCTGGGCACGGACGGACTCGCAATCCTCGGAGACGTTGCCGATTCTCGTCGCGGCGCCGACCGGCGAGCCCTGCAGATGGAGGTCGCAACCCTCGCGTTCGAGATCGGTGAGTGGTTGACGGCATTTGAGCGCTGGTCCGTGCTGGCCGACCGTGCGGTGGCCGGACCGGAACGCGCCACGGCGGCTCTGGCGGCCGCTGCGGCGGCGCTCAAGCTCGGGCGACCGTTCGAGGTGCACTCCTTCGCGGCCAGGGCGCGCGCGCTGGCCGACGACGGTTCCCTTGTCTCGATCGAGGCGGACTGCCTTGATGCGCAGTCGTTGCTGTGGCTGGAGGGGCGCGTGGGCGACGCACAGCCGGTCGTCGACACAGCGGTGGCTGCCTCAGAGCGACTCGTCGCACGCGCGGGGGGGATCGCCCGGCTCAGCGATCCCGAGTCTGCGGCGTACGTCAGCGCGCTGCGCGCCAGGCTCGACGCCGCCATCCGGCAGGCGGACGCCGGGACGGTCCACTACTGCGCGGAGCTCATCCAGCAGACCGCGCGCGACCCGGCGGACGTGCTCGCCGCCGTGTCGGATGGCGTGTACTCGTTGCTCCAGTTCGAAGGCCTGCCGCGTCCCGCCGAGCCGCGGGCCAAACGAGCCCTCGAGGAGTGCCGCCGCCTGACCATGCCGGGCCTCGAAGTCGAGTTCACGCACTGGGCCGGCTGGATCGCCCATCACCTCGGTCGTCTCGACGAGGCGTCCGACCTCATGAACCAGGCGGTTGCGCTCGCCGAACGGGTCGGGGCGCCTCGCCGCTTCACCATCCCACAGCTGCGGGCGGTTCTGCACGGCGTGGAAGCCAGCCGCACCGACTGGCGGTCGAACCTGGAGAGCATCGAGCGCGTGCTCGCGAGCGAGCCGGATCCCCACTTCCGCCTCGTTATCCGCAGCATCCAGCTCGGCCTGGTCGGTCGGTTCTCCCCGCCCGACCAGGCGGCGCTGGACGCCCTGATCGCCGCCACAGCGTCCGACGCCCAGGTTGCCGGCTGCGGGCGTTGCCTGTGGGAGTCGGTGCTCCAGGGCGCAGAAGCCTCCGCCCGGACCGGCTCGACGGCAGCCGCCGAGGACGCGTTGCGCCGCTGGGACGCTGCTCACCCCGATCCGCCGCCGGGGGGCCCAGCCGTCCGCCGAGCCCATGCCGAGGCGTTGGTGGCGGCCGGACGGGACCCGGAGGCCAGCCTCGCCCTCTTCGCCGGCGCCGCCAGCGCCGCCGACGAGATTGGCTACCGGCTGATGCGACTGTGGATCGAGATCGACGCCGCTGCGGCACTCGTCAAGGTTGACCGGGCACTAGCGGTCGAGACGCTGGCGCGTGTGGCTCGCGAGGCCGAGGAGATCGGTGCCCGCAGCGAGCTGCTCCTCGCCACGGCTCGACTTCGGGGGCTCGGAGTGCGGGTCTGGCGGAGGAGCTCTACCTCTTCGGCAGCGGCGCTCAGCGGACGCGAGCGCGAGATCGCGGAGGCGGTGGCTCGTGGTGCGAGCAACCCCGAGATCGCTGGCTCGTTGTTCCTCTCACGGAAGACCGTCGAGCGTCACGTCTCGCACATCCTCGCCAAGCTCGGCGCCCGCAACCGAGCCGAGCTTGCGGCCATGCTGGCCCGCGAAGACTGAGGGAGCTGCCGGATGACCGCCGTCCGCCGGCTGCGTACGGTGAACGTGTCGATGGGTTGCTGACACGTCCCGCCAGCCGACCGTGCCGAAAGGTCGGTCGCGTCGGCGGGGCACGCGAGGCGCTCGCCCGGAAGCCGAGATGGCACGCGGTCGCAGCCGAACGCACGGATGGCGGCCCCGGCCGCCCGCGCGACATGGAGGTGCCCGCGATGAATCCCCTCAGGACGTTGCTCGTCGCCCTGGTTCCCTTCCTCGCCTTCGTCGGCGTAGGACTTGGCCTGGCCTGGATCGCCCTGTTGGGGTGGTCGGGCCGTTGAGCCCGCCCGCCGCTGCGCGAAGGTCAACAAGACCCTGCCGACTGGCCTGAGGACGTCAACGCCAGTCCTGGCGGGCGCCCCCGAGCCTGAGCCGACTCGGTCCCGACCGACCAGACCGTCCCGGGCGACGGGTCCTGCGGACCCCCAAAG
Source organism: Actinomycetes bacterium (assembly GCA_021783215.1). Taxonomy (GTDB): domain Bacteria; phylum Actinomycetota; class Actinomycetes; order Actinomycetales; family Dermatophilaceae; genus JAJXUB01. The sequence continues at coordinate 3,817 of JAJXUB010000132.1, forward strand.
GATGAGGGAGTTGCCGGATGACCGCCGGCGGTAGCGAGCCTACGGTCATGCCGTTGTTCGACCGGTTCGACGCGGACTGCGTGGGCGACCGGTCGCACCAGACCGGCGGCTCTGGCCGTCCCAGACAAAGGAGATTCAGTCGATGAAACCGACCAGGATGCTGCTAGCCGCGGTCATTCCCGTCCTCACCTTCGTCGGCGTGGGGCTTGCCGGTGCCGCCCCCGCCGCCGCGGAGCCCGGGCCGACGCCGAACGGGCTGACCGGCGCCGCCAACATGGTGAACGAGCATGCCTACCCCCACATGGTGCACGCGATGTTGGTCAACAACGCCAACGGTGACGCCGGCATGTGGTGCGCCGTCTACATCACCAACGGTGTCGTGGCGCCAGGCCACTGCCCGTGACCTGCTCGCTGCCTAGGGACATCACATGAAGGGACATCGCATGAAGAAGCTACTTGTCCTCTTGGCGGTCGCCGCGGGAAGCCTCGCCACCAACGCCGGGGTCGCAGACGCGGTCACTCCGGCGACGGTGACGCACTACCAGGCCAGCTATCCGTGTGATTGCTTCGGCCAGTTCGACCTCAGTGGGGTTCACCTGACCAACAGGCGGTTCCCCGGCGTCGACAACGGACCCACCGCGTCGACAACCTGGGGCGGCCGTGACAACTTCGCCGGAACGGTCACCGAGCCCCCGAGCAGCGACCTGACGCTCACCGGTCCCGGCACGAGCACGTGCGACACCGACCAGATGTGGCAGTCCGACTACAACGCCAGCCTGTTCACGTGCACGTGGTCGGAGACCATCAACTCCGACGGCACCGTGCAGGGTTGGGCCGTCTACCCGGCGACCTGAGCCCGGTCCGCGCTGGCTCGCAGCGCTGCGACCTTGCTCTCCGAGGGGCAGCGAGGTCGCAGCGGCCGTCGGGACGAGGACTACGCGGGCGTCGACGCCCTAGGCTGTCCCGTCGTGGCCGAGCTCGTGTTCTTCTCCGGGACGATGGACTGCGGCAAGTCGACGCTCGCGCTTCAGATGGACCACAACCACGCGGTGCGCGGTCAGCGCGGGATCATCTTCACCCAGCTAGGA
>JAJXUB010000133.1 GCA_021783215.1 Actinomycetes bacterium
ACGTCGACGCCGAGCGGCTCCAGGGCGTCGATGAACGCGGCGATGGGGCCGTTGCCGCGGCCCACGATGTCGACCTCCTGACCGCCGTCGGTGATCGTCGCCCGGATCTCGTCCAGGCCGGTGTCCGAGCCGGTGACCATCGTCCGAAGCGGCGCGAACCGGCCCCACTGCCTGCCCGGCTCCCTCGCATAGAGGTACTCGTCCTCGAACATCGACCACAGCTCGTCGGCGGACAGCTCGCCGCCCTCGGCGTCGGTCCGGCGCTGGACGACCTGGCTGAACTCGACCTGGAGACGGCGCGGCAGGTCGAGGCCGTGCTCGCTCTTGAGGAGGTAGGAGACCCCCCCCTTGCCGGACTGGCTGTTGACCCGGACGACGGCCTCGTAGGACCGGCCGATGTCGTGCGGGTCGATGGGGAGGTAAGGCACGCCCCAGTCGATGCCGTCGACGTCCGTCCCGGCGGCCTTGGCCCGCTGGTCCATGTCGTCGAAGCCCTTCTTGATGGCGTCCTGGTGGGAGCCGGAGAAGGCCGTGTAGACGAGGTCACCGCCCCACGGGTGCCGCTCGTGGACGCGGATCTGGTTGCAGTACTCGACGGTCCGGCGGATCTCGGCCATCTCGGAGAAGTCGATCTGAGGGTCGACTCCCTGGCTGAACAGGTTCATGCCGAGGGTGACGAGGCAGACGTTGCCGGTCCGCTCGCCGTTGCCGAAGAGGCAGCCCTCGATCCGGTCCGCGCCGGCGAGGAAGCCGAGCTCGGCGGCGGCGACGGCCTCGCCGCGGTCGTTGTGCGGGTGCAGGCTGAGGACGAGGCTGTCACGCCGGTCGAGGTGCCGGTGCATCCATTCGATGGAGTCGGCATACACGTTCGGCGACGCCATCTCGACGGTGGCGGGGAGGTTGATGATCATCTTGTGGTCCGGCGTCGGGTCGATGACGTCGATGACCTCGTTGCAGACCCGGGCGGCGAACTCCAGCTCGGTGCCGGTGTAGGACTCCGGGGAGTACTCGTAGTAGATCGTCGTCTCGGGGATCGTCTCCGCGAGCTTCTTGGCCAGGCGCGCGCCCTGGAGGGCGACGTCGACGATGCCGTCCTGGGAGAGCCCGAAGACGACCCGACGCTGGAGGACGGACGTGCTGTTGTAGAAGTGGACGATCGCCTGCTTGGCGCCGCGGATCGCGTCATACGTCCGCTCGAGGAGGTGGTCCCGGCACTGGGTGAGCACCTGGATCGTCACGTCATCGGGGATGTGGCCGTCCTCGACGAGCCGGCGGCAGAAGTCGTAGTCGGTCTGGCTGGCGCTCGGGAACCCGACCTCGATCTCCTTGTAGCCCATGGCGACGAGGAGCTTGAACATCCGCAGCTTCCGCTCGGAGTCCATCGGGTCGATGAGGGCCTGGTTGCCGTCGCGCAGGTCGACCGCGCACCAGCGCGGGGCCTTCGTCGCGACCTTGTCCGGCCATGTGCGCTCGGGTAGGACGACGTTGATCTGTTCCTGGAACGGGACGTACTTGCCCATCGGCATGCCCGACGGCTGCTGGGGGTGGATCATCTCTCGCCTTTGCGTTCGGTGGTGGCTCAGCCGGCAACACGAACTCCGCGACGAGGGCGGCCGAAGGATCAGGCCCCGTCGCGGCACCGAAGCAGCAGCGAGTGACGCACGGGTGCGAGTATGCCGTGCCTTTCGTCGCTGGTCCATCTCCCCGTCCGCCGTGCCCACCATGCGGACCGGCCACGGCCCGGGCCGCGTCACCCGCGGCGCGTGAGAAGCTCCTCGGCGATCTGCACGGCGTTGAGCGCCGCACCCTTGCGGAGGTTGTCGCCGACGGCGAAGAGGACAAGCCCCTTCCCGGCGGGTGCCGCCTGGTCGGCGCGGACACGACCGACGAAGACCTCGTCGCGGCCGGCGGCATCGAGCGGGTTGGGGACGTCCTGGACGATGACCCCCGGGGCCGAGCGAAGCAGCTCGAGGGCCTCCTCGGGGCTCACGTCGCCCGCGAACTCGGCATGGATGGCGAGGCTGTGCCCGCTGAACACGGGCACGCGCACACACGTGCCGCTGACGCGCAGGTCGGGGATGTGGAGGATCTTGCGAGACTCGTTGCGCAGCTTCTGTTCCTCGTCGGTCTCCAGCGACCCGTCGTCGACGAGCGAGCCGGCGAGGGGGACGACGTTGAACCCGATCGGGACGGCATAGATCTCGGGACCTGGGATGGCCACCGCCCGTCCGTCGAGGGAGAGCCCGCGGGGGTCACCGGAGCCGTACCCGCCACGCAGCTGCCGGTCGAGCTCCTCGACCCCCTTGATCCCGGAGCCGCTGACGGCCTGGTAGCTCGCGACGGTCAGGCGGGTCAGGCCCGCCCTGTCGTGGAGCGGCTTGAGGACCGGCATCGCGGCCATCGTCGTGCAGTTGGGGTTGGCGACGATGCCCTTGGGGATGTCGTCAAGGTCCTCGGGGTTGACCTCGCTGACGACCAGCGGGACATCGGGGTCCCGGCGCCACGCGCTGCTGTTGTCGATGACCGTCGCCCCGGCCGCGGCGACCTTGGGCGCCCACTGCCTGCTCGTCGAGCCGCCGTTGGAGAACAGGGCGATGTCGATCCCCGAGAAGCTCGCCGTCGCCGTGTCCTCCACGACGACGTCGCCGTCCTGCCACGGGAGCTCGCTGCCGGCGGACCGGGACGATGAGAAGAACCGCACGTCGTCGAGCGGGAACGCCCGCTCGGCGAGGAGGGTCCGCATGACCCGACCAACCTGACCCGTTGCTCCGAAGACTCCGACGCGCATGGCGTCAAGGATAGGTGCGTGGGGCGATGCGCTCGGCCGGCGCCACCGGACGTGCGGTCCTTCCTCACCACGTCGGTCGGTCGAGGCATTCGGCACCCCGAAACCGGTAGCGGATACCCCGAACGGATGCGAGGGGACCTCAGAAGCCGAGGCGCTGGAGCTGTCTCGGGTCGCGCTGCCAGTCCTTGGCCACCTTGACGTGGAGATCGAGGTAGACCCGCTGCCCCAAGAGCGCCTCGATCTGGCGCCGGGCGACGCTGCCGACCTCGCGCAGGCGTGCCCCGCCGCGCCCGATGACGATGGCCTTCTGCGAGGGACGCTCGACGAAGACATTGACCCGCACGTCGAGCAACGGGCTGTCCGCCGGGCGGTCCGCGCGTGGCGTCATCTCGTCGACGACCACGGCGAGGCTGTGGGGCAGCTCGTCGTGCACGCCCTCGAGCGCGGCCTCGCGGACGAGCTCGGCGATCATGACGGCCTCGGGCTCGTCGGTGAGCACGCCGTCGGGGTAGAGCGGCGCACGTGACGGCGGCAGGTGCGAGGACAGGACCTGGGCGACCTCGCCAACCTGCTCCCCGCTGACGGCCGAGCACGGGACGATGTCGGCCCAGTCCCCGAGCCGGTCGATGGCGAGAAGGTGCTCGGCGAGGCGCTCCCGCTCGACGAGGTCCGACTTCGTCGCGATGGCGACGACCGGCCGGCGCGAGGAGCGGACCTCGGCGAGCTCGCGCGCGATGTACGCGTCCCCCGGCCCGATCCGCTGGTCGCTCGGCAGGCAGAACCCGATGACGTCGACCTCGAGGAGCGTCGCACGGACGAGGTCGTTGAGCCGCTCCCCGAGCAGGGTCCGCGGCTTGTGCAGCCCCGGCGTGTCGACGAGGACGAGCTGGCTCGTGCCTGTCGTCACGATGCCTCGGATCGTATGCCGCGTCGTCTGCGGCTTGCTCGACGTGATGGCCACCTTCGTGCCGACGAGGGCGTTGGTCAGGGTCGACTTCCCCGCGTTGGGCCGACCGATGAGGCAGGCGAAACCCGCGGCATACGTGCTCATCCGACGACCTCCGGTCCCGAGGGAGCGCCGGCCCCCGCAGACCGGTCCGCCGCACGCGAGACGAGGATCGTCGCGATCTGGTGGCGGCGCCCCGCCATTCGCTCGCACGTGAGGTGGAGCCCGGCGACGTCGCACTCCGAGCCGACGATGGGGACGCGACCGATCGTCTTGCCGACGAGGCCCCCCACGGTGCTCACCTCGTCCTCGTCGATCTCGACGTCGAAGAGGTCGGCGAGGTCGTCGATATCCATGGCCGCGTCGACCCGCCACGTGCCGTCGCCGAGGTCCTCGAACTCCGGACCCTCCCGGTCGTACTCGTCGGCGATCTCTCCGACGATCTCCTCGAGGATGTCCTCGATCGTGACGATCCCCGCGGTGCCGCCGTACTCGTCGACGACGACGGCGAAGTGGCTCTGGTCGCGCTGCATCTCACGGAGAAGGTCGTCGACCGGCTTCGACTCGGGGACGAAGGGCATCGGGCGCATGAGCGACGTCACGGGCAGCGTCATGGCGGCGGGGTCGGCCATCGTCGACCGGATGACGTCCTTGAGGTAGAGGAGGCCGAGGATGTCGTCGGACCCGTCGCCGACGACAGGGATCCGCGAGAAGCCGGACAGGATGAACAGGTTCATCGCCTGGCGGGCCGTCCGGTCGTGGTCGATCGTCACCATGGTCGTCCGGGGGACCATGACCTCGCTCGCGTGCGTGTCGCCGAGCTCGAAGACGGAGTGGATCATGTCCCGTTCGTCGTCTTCGATGACCGCATGGTCGCCGGCGAAGTCGACGAGCCCGCGCAGCTCCGACTCCGTCCGGAAGGGCCCGTAGCGGAAGCCCCGGCCCGGCGTCACGGCGTTGCCGACGGCCACGAGCAGGTGCGCGAGCGGACCGAGGATTCGGCCGAGCCGGATGACGACCGGGGCGGCGAGGCGGGCGATCGTGTCGACGTGCTGCTGCCCCAGCGTCCGCGGCGAGACCCCGACGAGGACGAAGGAGACGAGGACCATGATGACGACGGCGACCCCGAGCGGGCGCCACGTCCCCGGCACG